>JBPPMI010000138.1:0-2278 GCA_051305975.1 Solirubrobacterales bacterium | reverse complement strand
ACCGTCGAGCACCACCAGTTCGCCGAAGGATTTCTTCAGGCCCTCGATGCGGATCTTGACGGTGCCGTCGGGCTCGGCGGCGGCCGCCTCCGGTACGAGCTGGCTCATTTGTTGATCCTCTTCTCGATTCGATCCGAGAGCTTTGTCAGCGCCATGATCACGATGAAGTAGATGATGCCGATGATCAGCCACATCTCGAATGCCTTGTAGTTGCCCGCGATGATGATCCGACCGCTCTGGGTCAGCTCGGCGATCCCGAGGACCGAGAGAATCGAGGTGTCTTTCAGGGTGATGACGAACTGGTTGATGTAGGACGGGATCATCGTCCGGATCGCCTGCGGCAGAATCACCTTGCGCATCGTGGGCAGGTAACCGATACCCAGGCTGCGGGATGCTTCCATCTGCCCCTTGTCAACGGCCAGAATGCCGCCCCGGACAATCTCGGTCATATAGGCGCCGGCGTTGAGAGACAGCGTGATGATGCCTGCCGTCACTGCCGACATCTGGAAGCCCATTGCCGTGGGAATGCCGAAATAGATGAAGAACGCCTGCACGATCAGCGGTGTGCCGCGGAAGATGTCGACAAAGGTGGTGCCGATGGCCCGCAGCCAGATTGACCGGGACACCCTGGCCAGACCGAAGATGACACCGAGGATCAGTGCGAAAAAGATCGAGACGACGGTCAGGATGACCGTCATCTTCAGCCCGGCCAGCAGCAGCGGCGCGCTGCTCTTGACGAGTCCGAAGAACGACCTGTCGCTGGTGGCCGCATTCTCACCCAGGTAGGTCTGCAGAATCTCGTCGTATTTGCCGGATTCCTTCAGATTGTTCAGCCCGGTGTTGAACTTCTGCAACAGTTCCGGGTTCTGGCCCTTGTTGACAGCGAATCCGTAACCGGTCGGTTCTTCCTTCGGCGTGACCGTCTTGAACCCATTGCCCTGTTGTATGGCGTACAGCAGCACCGGGTAGTCCTCGAAGGCCGCCACCGAGTTGCCGGTCTTGACCTCGTCGAACATCGTCGACGAATCGGCGAAGGACACGACCTCGAACCCGTACTGGTCCTTGATGGAGTTGGCGAAATCAGCGCCCTGGGTGCCGTTTTTCACCGAGACCCGTTCGCCCCGCAGATCTTCGTAGGATGTGACGTCCTCGTTGTCTTCGAGCACCGCCATCTGGATACCGGACTCGAAATACGGTTCGGAGAAGTCGAAGACCTTCTTGCGCTCATCGGTGATCGACATACCGGCGATCACGCCGTCGACCTGATTGGCCTGCACCGCCTGCAGCGCGGCATCGAAGCCGAGCGGGTTGATGTCGACGGTGAACTTCTGGTCCTCGGCGATCGCCCGGATCAGGTCCATGTCGATGCCGACGAACTTGCCTTGCGCATCCTGGAATTCGAAGGGCGCGAAGGTCGTGTCGGTGGCGACCGTGTAGGCCTCACCTTCCGCTGCGGCGGTCGCCGGGGCCAGTAGTGCCGTCCCGAGCAGACCTACCAGCAGGCCCGTGATCAGGACCGCCAATCGCTGCCTGGACCGCCTTGTTCGACCGGGACAGTCGCCAAGCGACGTATCGGCTTGCATGTTGGTCTCCCCTCCGAGAGTGCCGTGAGGGTCCCACCCTATTGCCGCGAGCCGCGCCCTGCGGGTTATCTCCAGACAATCTCCACACAGGCTCCAAGCAACCGAGGTGACCGGGGCGCACGATCAGTGCATCGGCAGGAACCATAAACCACCAGTTGGGAACGGATATGCATCACACATTGAGCGCACTGATCGCTTGTAAGGCAGCCGGCTTCGGAATGCTTGCGCTGCCAGCAGTTCCGGCAGCCGCGGAGTCGGCGAACTCGACCATCGGCCAGCTCGAGGCACAGGGGTTCGACGTCCGCGTCAACCGTCTGGGCAGCGGGCCTCTGGACGAGTGCGAGGTCACCGACATCGGCAACGTGCAGGAGCAGAAACGACTGGTCAATGTCGAAGGGTCCGGCGACCGGAACTCGATCGTGCCCATCGTCGTCAGGCGCACCATCACGGTGTCCCTGGACTGCACGCGCTGAGCGCACTCACTCCGGCGGCGAGTAGCCCTGCAGATAGGGCGTTCTCGGCCGCGGTGACATGAAGGATGGGAGCCGCGGTGGGAGGTCGGGCTTCAACGCCGCCGGGCCGACCGAGGACCACACCGTGGAGACCGCCCCTTTGGACGCGTTGATGCTGAAATCGCGCGCCAGGTGCAGCCGGTAGGGCAGCGCCGGACCGAGCAGTTCATTGCCGGAACTGTA
>JBPPMI010000137.1:0-2607 GCA_051305975.1 Solirubrobacterales bacterium | reverse complement strand
GGGGCGTATCGGGATGACGCTTCCGAACGCGACGCAGGCCGGCTACTTCGACGCCACCGGCGAGACCGGCAAGTACAGGCTGAACCCGGTGGGTTACAACCTCGTGGTCCACGGTCTGCCTTCGGGCGCTGAGGGAACCTCGCGTCGACGACCCGCCACGAAGAGGGCACCGGCCAAGAGGGCGGCCACCAAGAAGGCCGCACCGAAGAAGGCCACGGCCAAGAAGGCCACGGCCAAGAAGGCCACGGCCAAGAAGGCCACGGCCAAGAAGGCCACGGCCAAGAAGGCCACGGCCAAGAAGCGGTAGATGACCGAAGCGGCCGATTCCGCGTTCACCAGGTTCCAGCAGAGCATCGCCGACCTCAGAGCCGCCCTGCGACGCTCGAGCGCGCAGCGGATCAGCGCACGAACTACCAAAGACGCCGCCAAGGGGCTGGTGCAGGCGTGGTTCCGAGAGATCCGGCCCCAGCTGCATGACGAGGGCATAGACGACAGCCTCTTCGAGGAGATGGACGCGGCGCTTCAGTCGTTGCTGCAGCTGTCGAACGCTTACAGCCGGCGGCCCAGCTACGTGAGCGCGCTGACGAAGGCCGACGCGCAGGTGCGTGCGCTCGAGATGCAGCGGGAACTGGAGTACGGACGACATCAACGGGCCCCCGCGGAGCAGCGGCTTTCGTCCATCGAACAGCGAATCGTCGACACCTTGGATGCCCTGGTGCCTAGCGCCGGCCTCTCCTACCGGCAGGCAATCCTCGACATGCAGGACGGCAACCGGGTCTCGTACCGGGGCACGGCGAACGAGCTGCGAAGCGCCCTATGGGATGTGCTGGACCGGCTCGCGCCGGACGCCGACGTGATGGCCGCTTCCGGCTTCAAGCTCGAGAAGAACCGAGACAAGCCGACGCACAAGCAGAAGGCGCGGTACATCCTGAAGTCGAGGCTCGGCGACACCGCACGTCGGACGCCAGAGTCCACACTGGACCTGGTCGAGGAGCGGGTCGGCGCTCTCGCACGTGCCGTGTATGACCGCAGCTCCGTCTCCACCCACGTGGCCACGGCTGTCGCTGAGGTCCGTCAGGTCAAGATGTACGTCGACACGCTGCTTGCCGAGCTCCTCGAGGTTCATACGGGTTGAAGGCCGCGTCGTGATCTCCGCCACCTGCGGCTGTCGAGAGCCTGAAAGCTGTCTTCCTGTGTGGGATCCCCAGGTTCGGCATACCTCCTACTTCTCCGTCAGGACTTGGTGGCAGTAGTCGCCGGGTGACAGGTCGAAGAGGTCCGCTAGCGAGCGGATGAAGTCCCGCGGGATCTCTTTGCCCCAGTTCTTGGAGATCGTGACAGGGCGCGGTTTGCCAGGGACGACGATCGCCTGGTGCTTGGTGCGCTGCTGGACGTCGGCACCGTGACGACGCGCGTGCGCGAGAACCTTAGAGATCGGCAATGGAAAGGTTCGGGGGAGCAGGTCCCGGAGCTCGACCGAGAGCGAGCGCGGGATCAGCCAGTGCTCGGGGACGCTTTCGAAGTACGGCCTCGCGATGTGGCGGGCTAGGAGCTCTCCACTAGTCGCTGCCCCCAGCAGGTCTTCGACGATCTGCTGTTGACCGCCGGCTCGTAGCTTGCGGCTGATGTAGCTGCCGAAATCGCCGTATCCCGCGACGTCGATCGAGAGCAGCTCAAGCTCACCAGCGAGACCCGGGGAACGCCGTCGAGCCGCGATCACCTCGTCGGCCGTCGCGATCGCTTCTTCGACTTGACCAGCGCGCCGAAGCCCCGAGGTCGAGCGGTAGCGACGGAGGCGAGCGTCGTAGAGAGTCGGCGCTCCCGTCGTCACTTCGGCGTGGGTCGCCGCCAGCTCGACCGCGAAGTGGAATCGCTCGTGGGTCAGGACGGCATCGTGCAGGATGTCCCAGGTCGCGGCGAAGTTCTCGGAGACGGCGGTCCGGGAGGACATCAGGTGGACCAGCGAGGCAAAGGGCTCGAAGCAGAAGTAGATGCCGAAGTCATGGCCATGCCGGTGGTACGGGGCGTAGAACGCCACAACGTCCCAGCCCCTTTCACGGACCTCCTGCTCGATCTGGCTCGCCCCGCTGTCGGTTGCCTCCGTTGACGTCAGGGTTGCACCCTGAGCAACTGTCGGCGGTGGAACACGTACGAGGGTTCCTTCAGTGAACGGCTCAACGACATCGGGCGGAGCGATTGCCCCTCCCCCGCTCGGCGTGGGAATGGAGTGTTCGAAGAACGAGCGAGCGTCAGCCACGGCGTTGCGGTCGTCGTTTGCGAACTGGCGGACTGGCCCGATCCATCAATTCCGGACGTCCGTGAAGGATCAGGAACTCAAGGTTCTCGCGGCGGTCCTCCACCTCATCCAGGGCTGCTCGAAAGCCTCGAATGAACTCCTTCACGACGTGCCATTGAGTGAGCAGCTCCACGGTCAGGCCGTCGTCACTCTCAATTAGAAGGCCCTCGAGCTCCATCTGGGACCTCACCAGGGCTTGACCGAGCGACAGAACACAGTCGAGATGGAGTACGAGCCAGGGACGCTCGCGCTCGAAGAGGAACTGCTCATTGAGCATCACCTGGCTCGAGCAATGTCGGCATGGGTGCGGC
>JBPPMI010000136.1:0-4693 GCA_051305975.1 Solirubrobacterales bacterium | reverse complement strand
TCGCGTGCGTCCCTGCTGACCGGGCTGGCCACCCACAATCACCGGATGCGGACCAACTCCCTGACCAAGGGCTACCCCGTCTGGCAGGGTGGGCCGCACTTCCACGAGAACCTGCCGGTCTGGCTCCAGCGGAGCGGCTACCGCACGGCCCACTTCGGCAAGTATGTGAACGGCTACGGATTCAATCCGGAGACCGAAGTGCCACCCGGATGGGAGCGCTGGGTAACTCCCACCAAGTATGCAGGTGCCGGCTACTACGGGTCTTCGCTCAACATCGACGGACGGGTGACCGCCCCGGTCGGCAGCTGGCAGCAACGAGACACGAGGCAGTGCGTCCCGGTCTTCTACACCCTGCCAGGTGCCTGCCAGTATTCGACGGACGTCCTCACCGCTTTCGCGCTCAAGGAGATCGCGGCCAACGCCGGATCGGGCCGCCCGTTCTTCATGCAGCTCGATTACAACGCCCCCCACGACGACGGCCGGCTCGATCCCGGTCCGGTCGTGCCGGCCCGACTGAAGCACCTGCCCGCCAAAGTCCGGCAGAACTTCCGCCTTCCTGACGACGACCCCTTGCCGGGTTCGCCCTACTTCTTCCGCCGGAACGAACCGCTGACTCAGGAAGTGAAATCGGACATCCGCACCCGGTTCGCCAACGAGGTCACCGCCCTCCGGGGAGTCGACGAAGGCGTCGGCCGCGTGATCGGCAGCCTCCGGCACCAGGGCCTGCTCGAGAACACGTACGTCATCTTCACTTCCGACAACGGGTTCTTCCACGGTGAACACAGGGTCAGCTACGGGAAGTACCTGCCGCACGAACCTTCGACCCGCCAGCCCCTGATCGTCCGTGGCCCGGGAATCCCCCGGGGGGAGATGAGCCGGGCGCCCGGCTCCAACCTGAGCATCGCTTCGACCATCCTGAAAATGACCGGAAGCCGCGGCAGAGGGCCCCGCGACGGACGGCCGTTGCTCTCGAACCTGCGTTTTCCCAAGCTCGAGTCGGAAGTGCCAGTGCTGCTCGAAGGCTTCAACGGGCGACCGCGGAGTGAGCCCGAGCAGTTCCTCGACGGCTCAGGCAACCAGTCGCCGAACCAGGCGGTCGTGATCAACTACAGCGGGTTCGTCGCCGGAGATCTGAAATACGTGAACTACGCGTACGGCGAAGAAGAGCTCTACGACCTTTCCAAGGATCCCGATGAGGCCCGCAACCGCATCGACTGGGCGAGGTATTCAGGTGTAGTGCAATGGGCCCGCAAACTGGACGGGCGGCTGTCGAGGTGCGACGGCGCTGGCTGCCAGAAAGATGTGACCCCGCCCGACCTCGAACCGTTTGCCGGGTCAGGCTGAGGTCGCGGCGATCTTCCGCGACTTCTTGTTCTGCAGCTTGCGGCAGGCCTCGAGTGCGTCCCAGCCTTCGCCGCCCGCGGTGAGGGCTTCGACGTCTCCGAACACGTCGCCTCTCTTGACCTCTTCGCGGAGGTTCCGGCCGAGCACAGCCGAGGCTGATTCGACCCCGCCGTTCATCGCGCCGACGATGCCGTGTCCGCGGCGGGTGCTGGCTCCGGCGAGGAACAGCCCGTCGATCGCGGTCTTGAAGTCCGGGCGAAGCGGGCCGAACTGGTCGGTAGCCAGCTCGATTCCATAGCTCGAACCGTCGGTCGACTTCGTGTACCGGGTCTGGGTCATCGGAGTCGCGGCTTCCTTCCAGAGGATGTGGGGACGCAGGTCGCCGAGGATGGTTTCCGCCTTGTCGATCAGCTGCTCGATTACCTTCTCCTTGCTCGCGAGATACGCCTCCTGGCGGCTGTACTTGCCGGCGGTCTCTTCAGGCTCGATGCCCCAGGCCTCGGGCGAGGGGGTGGCCCAGGTCATCAGCTCGACCGTCGAACAGCCTTCCGGGGCGTGCCCCTTCGAACCGGGATCCTTGGCGCTGGCCGACGTGATGTAGACGGGCGGGTCCGGATCGAACTCGCCGGCGTCTACGAACTCGTAGTACACCTCGCTGTCGTACCGGGGATGGCTCCAGTAGTTCGTGTTCGGCATGCGTTCAGCGAGGTCGAAGTCCAGTCCGAGGTAGACGCAGACCAGCGGGGTGGCCATGCGATACCCGTCGACGATCTCGACCACGCCCTCCGGCACGACTTCAGGGTCGAGCAGGTCGAGGAAGGTCTGCTTGATGTCGGCAGTCGAGATCACGACCGGCGCTTCGATCGTCTCTTCACCGGTAAGGGTGACTCCGGCAGCAGCGCCGTCGACGATGTCGATCGAGGTGACTTCGGCATGGGTACGGACCCGGCCGCCGTTGCTGTGGATTACGTCGATCAGGTGCCCGGCGAGAACCTGGCCTCCGCCACGGACGTAGAAGGCACCTTCCTGCATGTAGTGGTCGACCAGTGCGGCGTGGAGCACTATCGGGGTGCGTGAGGGCGGCGTCGCGTAGTCGCCGGCCTGGCCGGTCAGGACCGCCCGGGACCGCTCGCCGAGCCCGCACTCGTCGAAGAGCACAGTGAGTGAACGCATCCCCCAGGCGACGAGGTCCGGCGCACGGGCGACGAACTTCTCGAGGTCGGTGTCCGCGTTCGGGATCCCCGAGCCCTGCAGGTCGGAGACGACGTCGCGGAACACTCCGAGGCAGCGCCGGAGTCCTTCTTCTTCGTCCGGGAACGTCTCGACCAGGCGTTCGGTATACGCGTCCCAGCCCTTGGGGCACCGGAACTCGAAGTCGGGGAAGACGAAGGTGTCGAAGCCGTCCGGATCCATTTCGACGAACTCGATCCGGTCGTGGATGCCGACGCCCTTCAAGACCTGGGCGATGTCGCCGGTCTTCACGCCGCCGATGTAGTGGAGGCCGACATCGAACTGCCATTCGCGTTTGCGGCGGAAGGTCTGGCTGCAGCCGCCGGCGACGTCGTACTGCTCGAGGACGAGGACCTTCTTGCCGTTCGCGGCGAGGTAGGCCGCGGAAGTGAGTCCGCTGAGGCCGGAACCGACCACGATCGCGTCCCAGGGGCCGGTCCGGTTCATGGCTTCGGCACGGGTGGCATCAACTGCTGCGTCTATACTCATAAGCGTGACTATACAATTAGTTGACTATGAACCGCAAATCGGGGTCTCTTGGCACTGAAGCACGCGATCCTTGCCGCCCTCCAGGACGGCGATGCCACCGGATACGAACTCTCGAAGCGGTTCGACGTCTCGGTCGCGAACTTCTGGCCGGCCACGCCGCAGCAGATCTACCGCGAACTCGACCGCCTCGCTTCCGACGGGATGCTCGACGCGCGACTGGTCGAACAGTCGAGCCGGCCGAATAAACGGATGTTCAAGGTCACTGCCGCCGGCAGGGACGAGCTGTCGGAGTTCATCCGGGCATCCGCCCGGCCGACCGCGATCCGCGATGACCTGCTCGTCAAGGTAGTCGCCCTCGACGAAAGCAACGCCGACGACGTGGAGGTGGCGATCAACGAGCGGCTCGAGCGCACCGAAGCCAAACTGGAGCTGTACGAAGGACTCCGGTCAGGGCTCCTTGGGGACCGCTCCGAAGCCGAATATCTCGATTCGGAGGCACGCCCCGGTGACTACCTGGCGCTGCTTGCCGGCATTACCTTCGAAGAAGGCAATCGCACCTGGTGCCACCGGGCTCTGGGGATCCTGGCGGGGCGTGAATCGGGCGTTCCCGGCTGAGGCCCGAAGTCATATGCTGGAAGCGACCCTGAAATCGAGGAGAGGATCCCCGTGCCGATCTACGTGATGCTGACCAACCTGACTTCCGAAGGCGTGCGAACCATCAAGAATAATCCGTCTCGGGTGGCCGAAGTCAACAAGGAAGTCGAGGCCTTGGGCGCGAAGGTCATGGAGCAGTACACGACCCTCGGCCAGTACGACTTCGTCACCGTCATCGAGGCACCGGACGAGGAGACGATGGCCAAGGTCTCGATCGAGATGGGCTCTCGCGGCACCATGACCAGCCAGACGCTGACGGCGCTTTCCGCCCGACGGCTCGCCGAACTCCTGTAAAGCGGTCCACGAGTTGCGCATCCTGATCCTGGGCGGCGGCGGGCGCGAGCACGCGATCGTCAAGGCCCTCGCCCGGTCGCCCCGGCAGCCGGAACTCTTCTGCGCGCCCGGCAATCCCGGCATCGCGGCCGACGCGACATGCCTGCCTGACGTCGATTCCGGTGACGTCGCCGCCGTGGTCGCCGTGGCGAAGGAGCACGAGATCGATCTGGTTGTCGTCGGACCGGAAGTGCCGCTCGTTGCCGGTGTCGTCGATGCCCTTACCGATTCCGGAATCAAGGCCTTCGGGCCGGTCAAGGAGGCCGCGCGGCTCGAGGGTTCGAAGACCTACGCCAAGCAGGCGATGAAGGACGCCGGCATCCCGACCGCGGGTTACGCACTGCTGAGAAGCCGAGACGAAGCCCTCGCCGGGCTCGAGAACGCTTCCTTCCCGACCGTGCTGAAGGCCGACGGGCTGGCCGCCGGCAAAGGTGTCCTGATCTGCGAGACCGAGGCGGACGCCCGGGAAGCGGTCGAGATCTTCTTCACCGAGAAACGCTTCGGTGAGACCGGGGTCGTACTCGAGGAGTTCCTCGACGGTGAAGAGCTCTCGCTGCTCGCGATCTGCGACGGAGAGCGCGCGATCCCCCTGACACCGGCCCAGGACTACAAACGGATCGGTGACGGGGACACGGGGCCGAAC
>JBPPMI010000135.1:0-16431 GCA_051305975.1 Solirubrobacterales bacterium | reverse complement strand
TCCGAAACGTTCGGAGAACGCGTCGTAGATCAGCCAGTAGCGGTAGGCGAGCCCCTGGACCGATACGGCGTCGGGGATGTTGTTGAGGATCAGGCGAAGTTCGCGTTCGCTCGCCATCAAATCGAGTTCGGACCGGCGGGCCACCGCGTCCTGTTCGCTGACCACCGATTCGAGCCGGCGCTGCTCGGAATGCTGTGGGCGACCGAGACCGCGCCCACTATCTTGCCGTCTTCCGTCAACGGAGAGACCTTTACCGCATAGGAAAAGCCTTTCCTCTTGGTGTCGAAAGTGACCTTCTCGCCCTCCAGCGCGGCGCGATAGGGATCTTCGTCCCCGCCCCAGATCTCCGGAGTCACGACGTCGACTAACGACCGGCCGATCAGATCCTCGGGCACGTACCCGCGATCGGTCAGCTCCTTGCCTTCGGCCAGGACGATCCTGAGGTCGAGGTCGAAGACGAGAACGATGCCGCCCGGAACACCTTCGAGGATCTCCCGGCTCAGCCGCCGGGCATCGAGGAGTCCACCAAGTTCGGAATTCGTTCCGTTCACTGGGACGCATACTACACTTAGTGAAGTTTATTTCATGAACTTTATTTCAGTTCTCAGGCAACGCCCGGGTTCAGCTCCCGAGGACGTGGCGGGCGGCGGTCACGGACTGGTTCCCTCCGAGTGCCTTGGCCGCGTACAGCGCTTCATCCGCCCGGAGCATCATCGCTTCGGGACTTTCAGCTCCGTCCCAGTAGGCGATACCGGCCGACCAGGACGCTTCAGGGCCGACCTGGTGGAGGCGGCCGCTCAGCGCTTCGGCGAAGTCCGGGGGGCAGCCCGGCAGGAGGATCGCGAACTCGTCGCCACCGTGACGCGCTGCGATGTCGCCGGTCCGCAGGGCTAGCCGCCACGCCAGGCTGAGCTCCTTGAGCAGTTCGTCGCCGGCCTGATGGCCCCGGGAGTCGTTCAGTTCCTTGAAGTCATCGAGGTCGATCATCATCATCGCCAGTGCCGCACCGCGGCGCCGGGACCGATCGATCTCGCGACGGAGTTCGTCGTCCCAGGCCCGCCGGTTTGCCAGCCCGGTGAGCGGGTCGGTCCGGGCGATGCTCTCGGCGCGCATCAGCTGGCGTTCGCGTTCGAATTCCTGGGCCTTGCGGTCGGTGATGTCCTTGGCCACCGCGTAGACCCAGTGGCCGTCGGACCGGGCGCTCCAGAGCAGCCACCGCCAGGACCCGTCCGCAGTCTGGACCCGGTTTTCGAAGTCGTGCAGATCCTCGCCGCGGGCCAGCTGGTCCCGCGCGGCCACGGTCGTTTCACGGTCATCGGGATGAACGAGGTCGTAGTAGGCCTGGCCGATCAGTTCCTCTGGCGGGCGGCCGAGTGTCTGTTGCCATGCCGGGTTCAGCCGGATGAGCCGGCCTTCGAGACTGATGGTGGCGAGCATGTCGCTCGAGAGCTCGAACCAGCGGCTGTTCTCTTCGTCGGCCTGCTTGCGGCGGGTAGTCAGCTCACCGATCACCAGCGCGATCGCCGCGAAACAGACGACCGGGATGAGGAAATCGACCGGGTCGAATCCCGGGCCACCGAAGAAGGACGAGACCCAGATCACGAGACCACTGCAAACAGCGGTGATAAGGCCTCCCCGTCGACCGTATTCCATCGCCACCAGGGCGATCGGAAGGATCAATGGCAGGGCCTGGAAGTCCGATGCGATGCCCACGAAGGTCCGCAGGACGAAAATCACCACGAGCATCGAACCGGCGAACCCGACTACCAGCCATTCCCGCTTCAAAGACGTTCCGACGATCATCCCAACTCACACGGCCATTTCGAGGTTTCAGGAGTCTTTCCGTTTACCCGTTTCATAGTAACCGGCACAGGGGCGACCCGAGAAACCGGTTTAAAGGCGTACGGAATCAGTCAGCGCGAGCCGGATCCGCCGCCCCGGTCCCGGCGGGGGCGGCGGGTTGGTCCCCGTCCTCGTCAGCGAGTGACGACGGCCACCAGATTTTCGGGCCGATGTCGAGCGCAAGCGCCGGCACGAGTATCGACCTGACCAGGAAGGTGTCAAGTAGCACGCCGAAGGCCACGGTGAAGCCCATCTCCGTGAGGAAGACGAGCGGCAGCACCGCAAGGATCGTGAAGGTACCCGCGAGGACGATTCCAGCCGACGTGATGACTCCACCGGTGACCGCGAGGCCACGCAACATCCCCTCCCTGGTGCCGTACTCCCGGGCCTCCTCCCGGACCCTGGCCATCAGGAAGATGTTGTAGTCGATCCCGAGCGCCACCAGGAAGACGAACGCGTACAGGGGTAACGACGGATCGGTCCCGGGGAAGTCGAAGATGTACTTGCTCACCAGCACACCGACGCCGAGCGCGGCGGCGAAGCTGACCACGACGGTGCCGATCAGGAGCAGCGGAGCGAGGATCGACCTGAGCAGAAGGATCAGGATCAGGAACACGACGACCAGGACCAGGGGCACGATCACCATGGCGTCCCGGTCGTTCGCCTCGCGGATGTCGAACTCGGTCGCGGTCGCGCCACCGACCAGCACTTCCGGACCACCGGCCTCTTTGGCCGCATCACGGATCCCGGGGATGAGTCCGAAGGCTCCGGTCGAATAAGGATTGGGGGCGAGCACGGCGTTGACCAGGACTCCCGAGGGTCCTTCCGAGTTCGGTGTGACCGTTGCAACGCCGGGTGCCCCCTTGACCGCGGCAGTGACCGCGGCGACCTTGGCCTTGTCCGGCACGAAGATGTCCGTCGGGGCGTTGGTGCCGCCGGGGAAAGACTTCGCGATCAGGTTCTCGCCGGTGACCGCTTCGACTTCATCGCGGAAACCGCCCGAGGAGGTGAGGCCGTCGTCGTACGCGAACAGGCCGCAGGCCAGGACCGCGAGCACCACGAGGGCTCCGGCCCAGACGCGCCTCGGGCTCTTCGCTGTACGGTCACCGAGGCGGCGCCACGGCCCGTGCTGCGCGTCGGCTCCTTCGCTGCCCACCTTCGGCACTTTGGGCCAGAAGACGAAACGCGGGGCGATGACCAGCATTGCCGGAAGCAGGGTCAGCATCGAAAGCAGCGCGCAGGCGATCCCGATCGCGCCGATCGGCCCGAGACTGGCGGTCGAATTGAGGTCGGCGAGCGACAGGCAGAGCAGCGCCGCGATCACGGTGCCGCCGGAGGCGAGGATGGCCGGGCCGGCGCCCTTCAGCGCGATGGCCATCGACTCGCTCCTGCTTTCGCGCAGGCGTAACTCTTCCCGGTATCTGGCGATCAGCAGCAGCGCGTAGTCGGTACCGGCGCCGAGCACCAGGACCGAAAGTATCGACGAAGATTGCCCGTTGACGGTCACCCCCACCTCGGTCAGGCCGAAGCCGACCGCGCGGCTGAGGATCTCCGCGAAAGCGACGGCGATCAGCGGCAGCCACAGGAGGAACGGAGAGCGGTAGATCAGGATCAGCAGCAGGAAGACGAGTCCGAACGCGGCCGCGAAAAGAGTGCCGTTGATCTGCTCGTAGACCTTGATCGCGTCGGCTGAATAACCCGCCGGGCCGGTGACTGCGACCTCCATGCCGGCGCGTTGCCCGCTGACTTCTTCACGCACTTCGTCGACAGGATCGAGCAGGTCGTCGCCGCTGCCGGTCGCGGTGATGCTCGACAGCACGATTGCGGCGGTACCGTCCTTCGACTCGTCCCCAAGGCGAAAAGGCTCGCTGACCCCGTCGATGTCCCTGTTCAGGGTGACTATGTCCTTCGTGATAAGTGCCTCGTCGGCTTCGGTGAGGCCGTCCGGGTTGCTATAGACGATCACGATGCCTGCCTGCTCGCCGTCGGTCAGGCCTTCGACCTTGTCGAGGGTCCTGGTCGACTCGGCATCGCCGGGCAGATAGGAGCTCGATTCGTTGTTCTCGGCGTCAGAGAACTTGCCGGGAACGTTTGCGCCCAAGATCGCGAAGATCGCGATGAGCCAGATGGCGACGATCAACCAGCGGAATTTCTTGCCGGCAGCAGCGGACAGCAAGGACGAGAGCATTCACGAACATTATTAGTTCGGAGAGACACCGGCCAGCCGTCGCCTTCGCGGCCGGGGATGGCGACAGGGATAGAAGAAATGACGGTTACGTAGTCACCCCGGTTTCCCGCGACCGGAGAAGGGTCTAGGTTGTCGTATCGGCAACGAACGCGGTGGGACCGCGCTCACCCGGCGGGAAATCATGAAAAGGGCGGCCATGGCCGCCCCGGCACTGGCCCTTGGAGGAACGCTCACGCGCACGGCCGGCGCGGCTGCTGCCACCGGTCCTGTCGCCGGCAAGAATCTGGTCATCTTCATTACCGATCAGGACCGGGCGATCCAGCACTTCCCCGACAACTGGTCCGAGGACAACCTGCCCGGCCTCACCCGGCTCCAGGAGAACGGGGTCACCTTCGACAACGCCTTCTGCAACGCCTGCATGTGCTCCCCTTCCCGGGCCTCGCTCTTCACCGGAAACTTCCCCGCACAGCACGGGGTCAAGTACACGCTCGAGGAAGACATGCCCGCCCCCCAGTTTCCGCAGGTCGAGCTGCCGCGGGACATGAACAACCTGGCCACGGTCATGTCGTCGGCCGGTTACGAAGTCGTCTACAAGGGCAAATGGCACATGAGCAAGCCTCTGAACCCGAACAGGGACTTCGTGTCGGAGGACATACTTCCCTACGGATTCACCCGCTGGAATCCGCCCGACGCCGGTGCGGACCAGAGCATCGGTCAGGAAGGCGGCGGCACCACCGACAACGACGGCCGCTTCATGGACAGCGAAGGCGCCCCCGAGTCGGGTGAAGAAGGAATCCTCCAGTATCTGACCACGGCCGCCACGAGCGACCAGCCGTTCTGCCTGATCATCTCGCTGGTCAACCCCCACGACGTCCTGCTCTACCCGCGGAACTACATCAACGGCGGGTATGACGACAGCTGGCTGGACGGCGACATCGACCTCCCGCCGACGGTCGACGAGGACCTCTCGACCAAGCCCTCCGCCCAGCAGAACTTCAAGAAGATCTTCAACCTGACCGGGGTCCTGGGCACCCGGCAGCGCAAGCTGGACTACATCAACTTCTACGGCAACCTGATGATCGAGGTTGACAATTATCTCGTCGAGGTAATGAACGCCCTCGACACCACCGGGCTCACCGATGACACCCTGGTGATCCGCACCGCCGACCACGGCGAGATGGGCATGGCCCACGGCACGATGCGGCAGAAGAATTTCAACGCCTACGAAGAGACGCTGCGCATCCCCATGGTCTATTCGAACCCGGAGCTCTTCCCTGCCGGAACGACCTGTGACGCGATGGTGTCCCACGTCGACTTCCTGCCTACGGTTGCCAGCCTGTTCGAGGTCCCCCGGAAGGGCCGGGCGAAGTGGCAGGGCAAGGACTATTCGAAGCTGGTCCTCGGAAAGTCGAAGAAACCCGTGCAGGACTACGTCGCCTTCACGTTCGACGATTACCAGGCGGGCCAGTCGACCGGGCCGTACGTGCAGGCACCCCAGCACGTCGTGGCGATCCGCGAGAAGAACTGGAAGATCGCCAAGTACTACGACGCCGAACGCAAGGTCGCGCCCGAGTGGGAGCTCTACCACCTCCGGCACGACCCGAACGAGCGGAACAACCTCGCGGCCCGGGGATACAAGCGGAACCGGTTCCAGGAGATGCAGTTCCGGCGCCTCCGGAAGAAGTTGGCGAGGATCGAGCGCACCCGCCTCCAGCCGCTCCCCCACCACGCCTTCTCGGTCAGGTCCTGCCGAATCGAGGGCCCAGCCATAGCGACCCGCGTCCGCGTTCCCGGACGGGGCAACGTGGTGCAGAAGGCGACGGTCGAGATCGATGGCAGGACCGTGACCCTCGGCGAAAAGACGAGAAAGATCCTCGGCGAAGGAAATACGCGCATGCGGTTGCCGCTGAACAAACGTGAACTGCGGCTGGCGCAGAAGTCGTCATCGCCGGTCCGTGTACGCACGACCTTCCTGCCGAACGGTGGAACGACGACCACCGATGTCCGCAAGCTGAAACTCAAGTGAGCAACCGGAGCCGGCCCGCCGAACGGACGAAACTGACGACCTGGTTCATTCTGCTGATCGTGGCCTCGCTTGCTGTCGCCCTGCCGGAGGGTGCATCTGCCGAAAACAAGGATTCCGGCAAGCCGTCACTCTCGAAAGGCAGCCTCGTCCAGATGCCGGGCAAGCGTGGCTGTCTGGTCCAGCGGTCCAAGTTCCGCAGCAGCTGCGCCTCGGCCCGCGCGATCAGGGGCCCTGGCCCCTTCATGGGCTCGCGGGCGATCGAGATCAGCCCGGATGGCCGGAACGTCTACGTCGCTTCGTCCGGCAGCAACGCGATCGCAATCTTCACGAGGAACCGGCGCTCCGGGGTTCTGAGCCAGGAAGCCGGCGTGGCCGGCTGCGTCGCGGTGAAGGGCGGCGGCTGCAGACCGGCCGTGGGACTCCGCGGGCCGAACTCCCTGGCGGTCAGTCCGGACGGCAGGAACGTCTACGCGACCTCGCGAAACAGCGGGTCGATCACGGCCTTCAAACGGAACGGGTCGACCGGCGCCCTGAAGCAGCTGTCCTCCGGCTGCTTCTCGGGCCTGGCCGTTCCCGGCTGCCAGCCCGGGCGCGCTCTCGACGGACCCGATGTGGTCACGATCAGCCCCGACGGGGACAACGTCTATGTCGGTTCCTTCTTCGGGAACTCCCTTGCCGTGTTCGATCGGAAGGCCTCGGGCGCCCTGTCCCAGCCCACGGACGAAACGGGCTGCATCACGAATGTGCCGACCACTGGCTGCGCCCAGGGTCTCGCCCTCGCTTCCCCCGAAGGGATGGCGGTCAGCGGTGACGGCAAGAACGTCTATGTCGCCACAGCGGTTTCGAACGCGGTCCTCGACTTCGCGCGGGACACCTCGACCGGTGTTCTCACGCAGGCCACCGACGGCTCCGGATGCATCGTCGAGGGCACGCTCACCGACTGCACCGCCGGCACGCAGATAAGCGGCGCCAACGCGGTCGCGATCAGCCCCGGCGACGACGACGTCTACGTCACGTCGCTGGTCAGCTCGAGCCTCACGTCATTCAGCCGCTCTTCCGGCTCCATCTTCCAGCTCCCGGGCAAGACCGGTTGCGTAGTCTGGCTCGGAGGAGGCGGCTGCACCCCCGGCCGGGCACTGCGTGCACCCGAAGGCCTAGCCCTCTCGCCCGACGGATCCAACGTCTACGTGACCGCCTTCTCGTCGGGTTCCGTGGCTGTCATGAACCGGGACCGGAGAACCGGGACCGTGGTCCAGAAGACCGGCGCCGGCGGGTGCCTGACCATCCAGTCGATCGCCAAGTGCCAGCGCGGACGAATGCTCGCCGGCGCGAGTTCCGTGGTGGTCAGCAAGAACGGCCGTCACGTCTACGCAACTGCCTTCAACAGCGACGCGATCGCCGTATTCCGCCGCGTCTCCGGCCGCTGAGCCGGTACCGGCCGCGGCGACAACCGAGCGGTAGGATCGCCACGTGACCGCTCCCCCGTCCGGCGAACAGTTCGAGATCGCCTCCGGTTCTCACCGGGCGACGATCGTCGAGGTCGGCGGCGGCATCAGGGAGTACTCGGTCGGCGGCCGGGACGTGCTCGATCCATACCCCGTCGACCGGATGTGCGACGGGGCCCACGGGGCGCCGTTGATCCCGTGGCCCAACCGGATGCGGGACGGCCGTTATTCGTTCGACGGTGAGGATCTCCAGGTTGACCTGACCGAGCCCGAGAAGAACAACGCGATCCACGGCTTCCTCCACTGGCGTTCGTGGCAGGCGAAGGAGCACGAACCCGATCGTGTCGTCGTGGAGACGGTCCTGCACCCGCTCACCGGATACCCGTTCCGACTCGATCTCTCCATCGTCTACGAGGTCAGCGACGACGGTCTGACCGTGACGACTACCGCCCGGAACGGCGGAGACCGGGCGTGCCCCTACGCCCACGGGCAGCACCCGTACCTGTCCCCCGGCTCCGGCCTGATCGACGACTGCGTCCTCGAACTCGCCGGGCGAACCCGGATCGACACGGACGCGGAACGGCAGCTGCCGACCGGCACGGAACCGGTCGCGGGAACGCCGTTCGACTTCCTCGAGCCGAAGCCGGTCGGCGACATCGAGATCGACTTCGCTTTCACCGACCTCGAACGCGACGATGCCGGGCGGGCCTGGACCCGGCTGAAGGGAACCGACGGCGCTTCGGCGGATATCTGGGTCGACGAGTCGTATCCGGTCGTCGAGGTCTACACCGGCCACACCCTCCACCCCGATCGCGCCCGTCGCGGGCTCGGCACCGAACCGATGACCTGCTGGCCCGACGGGTTCAACAACGGCGAAGGGCTGCTCCGCATCGAACCCGGCGACTCCGTGACAACCGGCTGGGGTGCGGTGCTCCGGTGAGCGAACAGACTCTCCTCATCCTCGGTGCCAGCGGGGACCTGACCGCGCGCCTCCTGTTGCCCGGCCTCGGGGCCCTGCTCCAGGCCGAGCCGGAGCGTGAACTGTTGCTGGTCGGCAGTGGCACTGACGACTGGGACGACCGGCGCTGGCGGTCCGTCGCCGCGAAGTCCTTCGCCGAGGAGTCATCTGGTTCGAAGGTGGACGAGGTCGCCACGAACGCGATCTATGTGCAGGCAGACGTGACCGACCCCGCCGATCTCGAGACGTTGCTGGAAGCTTGCGCCGGCCAGGTCACCATCTTCTTCGCCCTTCCGCCGCCGGTCACCGTGAAGGCCTGTCACGCACTGGCCCAAGTCGATTTACCGGACGGCCTCCGCCTCGTGCTGGAGAAACCCTTCGGAACCGATGCCGCGAGCGCCGAAGCGCTGAACTACCTGCTCAACGGTCTGGTGCCAGAGGACCGGGTCCACCGGGTCGACCATTTCCTCGGTCTCTCCACCGTGCTGAACATCGTCGGTCTGCGGTTCGCGAACCGCATCCTCGAACCGGTGCTCAACTCGGACAACGTCGAAAGTGTCGACATCGTCTGGGACGAGGACCTGGGGCTGGAAGGGCGCGCCGGTTACTACGACTGGGCCGGGGCGATGGTCGACATGATTCAGAGCCACCTGCTCCAGGTGCTGTCTCTGATGGCGATGGAAGCACCCACCACGATGCAGGCCCGGAACTTCCGCGACGCCACCTCGCAGGTATTGCGGGCGACGCGTATCTGGGACGACGACCCGGTGAACTTCAGCCGGCGGGCGCGGTACACGGCCGGCAAGCTGGATGGCCGGAAGCTTCCCGCCTACGCGGATGAAGAAGGCATCGACCCCGCCCGGAGGACCGAGACCTTCGCCGAACTCGTGTTGGCGATCGATACCTGGCGCTGGGCCGGAGTGCCATTCCGCCTGCGTTCCGGCAAGGGCCTGAGCAAGCCGCGCAAAGAGGCTGTCGTCACTTTCAAGCAGCCGTCATGGACGCCCACAGGACTGACCGGCACGGGTGAACCAGACCGTCTCCGGATCGGACTCGGATTACGCGCCGACAGTCTCTGCCTCGATCTCAACATCAACGGTCCGGGCGACCCCCTCGAGCTCGATGCCGTGACCCTCGCAACGAGTTTCGGAGCCGGCGAGCTGCCCGAGTACGGCCAGGTACTGAAAGGCGTACTCGAAGGAGATCCCACCCTGTCGGTCAGAGGTGACACCGCCGTCGACTGCTGGCGGATCATCGAGCCGGTCCAGAAAGCCTGGAAGGACGAAGAGGTCCCGCTCGGTGAGTACCCGGCGGGCAGCACCGGTCCCGAGGGCTGGCCCGACCGCGGCCTGCCTAGCTGAGTCCGGCCGCCTTCTCCCATTCGGCCAGCTCTTCGGCCGATGCCTGGGCACCGTAGGGTCCTCGCCCCCGGACCGCCGAAGCTCCGCAGAAGGCGCCGACCTGGATCGCCTGCTCGATCGGCAATCCCCGGCCCAGCCCGTAGGTGATGCCGCCGGCGAACGAGTCGCCCGCGCCGTAGCTGTCGCCTTTCGTGTCCATCGGCGGGTGCGGATCCCAGTGGGTCACGTTGCCGTCGGCGTTCTCCAGCGAGCCGCCTCGCGACCCGTCGGTCCGGACGACCCAGCGGGGGGCGGGTTCGATGTCGCCGCGCTCGTACTGCTCTCCGGCGTCGTTGGCGCTGGCGACGAGCACGTCGACACCAACCCCGGACTCGGTCAGCGCGGCGCCGGCCCGGACCGTCGCCACCACGTTCTTCGCAGCCCGCGCCGCCACGATGGTCGCGGAGTTTCCAGCGGTCACATAGACCGAATCGAAACCTTCAAGTTCGTCCCACGGCAGGGGGTCTTCCACCTCGGGGAAAACCCGCTCGCCGATGGTGGTGATCGTGCGCTCGCCTTCGCTGTCGAGATAGACGAATGCCCGGCGCTGGTCGCTCTTCCGGCAGGCCGCCTCGACCCGGAGACCCCGGGCCGTCAGTTCGGGCACCACCAGGTCTGCCCGCTCGTCTCCGCCGATCGCCGTCAGGAAGAGACAGTCGCCGGCCAGCCGGGCCACCTGGACCGCGGCCACTGCCGCACCCCCTGCCGCGACCTCGAAAGTCTCGGGGACCTCGACGATGTCGCCCTGCTCGGGCACACGCTCCACAGGCGCGAACTCCGCCCACTCGACGTGCCCGACGACCGCGACCTTCACCGCCGTCCGGGCCTCTCTACGAGTTCTGAACCGCCGGGGATCAGCTGTCGCCGCACGCTTCGAAGCCGTAGGCCTGAGCCTGCTGGTTGGCGTCTTCGAACGGGTTGTCGTCACCGAAGCCGGCGGCCGGATCTTCCTCGAGGGTGGCGATGCCTTCGTCGAGCGAATCCCAGACCGAGTTGACCGTGTCCTCGTCGCCTTCGGGCGGGGTCAGCTCACGCAGGTCGGCCAGCTGCTGCTCGATGTTGGGGATCACGGTCTCGGAAGCAAAGTCGGCCAGCTTGTCCTCGGACGGCATCTTGTCGCCGAACTGCTCGGTGCCGGCATCGTTGATCGCCTGATCGCCCGCGGCGCAGATCTCGTCGGCCTGGGCGATGAACTCGGCCTTGGTCGGGACGGCTTCGCCGCTGTCGTCGCTGCTGCTGTCATCGCCACCGCAGGCGACGAAGACGACGGACGAAGCGATGACCAGGACGAGGGTGAGGAGCAGGGGAAGTTTCTTCATGGCGGGAACCTTAGCTCAGCTCACCTCAGCAGCCAGGCGGCTAGGCGGCAGGCACGTCCGCTTCGCCGCGCTGGGCTGCTTCCGCGTGTTCCTTGCTGTCCTTCGACGAGATGAGCAGCGCCGCGAGGATCGCTCCGGCCAGGGCGAAGAACGCGCCGACCATGAAGGCGTCGGAGAAACCGGTCGAGAGCGCCGCTGCCTTGTTCGTGACCCCGGAGCTGAAAGCTTCCTTGGTCGAGGAGTTGGCGATCGACGCGAGGATGGCGAGGCCGAGCGCGCCGCCGATCTGCTGGGAGGTATTGATCAGTCCCGAAGCGAGTCCGGCTTCCTGCGGCTTCGTGCCCGACATCGCGGCGATGGTCACCGGGACGAACGCAAAGCCGAGGCCGAAGCCGATGACTATCGACGGGCCAAGCACGTCGGAGACGTACGAACCGTCGACATCGATCTGCGTGAACCACGCCAGGGCGACGGCTACGAGCAGCAGGCCCGTGACGAGGACCGGCTTGAACCCGACCTTCGTCACCAGCCGGCCGGCGAAACCGGCGGCCAGGATGGTCGAGACCGCCAGCGGCAGATACGACAGCCCGGCCTCGAGCGCATCCTGCCCGAGCACCTGCTGGAGGTACAGGGTGACCAGGAAGAACATGGAGAAAAGGGTCACGCCGGTCAGGACTCCGACGATGTTCGCGGCGCTCAGCGTCCGGTTCTTGAAGATCGAGAACGGGACCAGGGGCTTGCTGGTCCTGAGTTCGATGATCACGAAGAGGGCGACCAGCAGGATCGAGATCGTGCCGAGGACGATCGTCTCGGTCGAAGTCCAGCCGACGTCGGCCGCGTTGACCAGTGTGTAGACCAGCAGGGCGAGTCCGGCCGTGACGGCGACCGCGCCCGGGATGTCGAGCGTGCGCTCGGATTCTTCTTCCGCCTTCGATTCGACCAGCCGCTTCGGCGCCTGCCACACGACGAAGGCGGCGATCGGAACGTTCACCCAGAGCACCCATTCCCAGCCGGCCCATTGGGTCAGCATGCCGCCGAGCAGCACGCCGGCGGCACCACCGGCGCCCGCCACCGCACCCCAGATCCCGAGGGCCCGGTTCCGTTCCGATCCCTCGGAGAAGGTGGTGGTGATGATCGAGAGCGCCGCAGGCGACGCGATCGCCGCTCCGAGGCCCTGGAAGGCCCGGGCGATGATCAGCCATTCCTCGCTCTGGGCAAAACCGCCGACCAGGGACGAGACCCCGAACAGGGACATGCCGACCATGAACATCCGGCGGCGGCCGAAGAAGTCGGCGAGCCGGCCACCGAGCAGCAGGAAGCCGCCGAAGACGAGCGTGTAACTGTTGACAACCCACGAGAGATCGGCCTGGGAGATGTCGAGGGCTTCGCCGATCGACGGCAGGGCGACATTGGTGATCGAAGCGTCGATGACCACCACGAACTGGGTCAGGGCGAGAAGCATGAGCGCCATGTTCTTGGCGCGCGGGGAGGACATATCGGGACCTGACAAGAGAGGGGCTCCTAGAGGGGTTCGGGAAAGCGGAACTCCGGTTCCACTTGATTCGGACACTATACGGAGGTAAGGTTCCGTTTGTCGGCCCATGAGTTCATCCGAGAAAACACTTCGAGTCGATGCCCGCCGCAATCATGAGCGGATAGTCCAGTCGGCCAGGACGCTCTTCGCCCGCGACGGACAAGACGCACAGATGGACGACATTGCGGCCCACGCCGGAGTCGGCATCGGCACCGTCTACCGCCACTTTCCCACCAAGGAAGCACTGCTCACCGAGATGGTCCGCAACCGCTTCGCGTGTTTCGCCGAGATCGCCGACGAAATCGAGAAGATCGATGATCCGCTGGAGGCTCTCGAAGCGATCTTCGTGCGATCGGCCGAAGCGGTCGAAGGAGATGTCGGGTTCCAGCTGGCGATGATGGGCTCCGCCGAGCTCGAATGGGAAGGCATCGGGGAGGAGAAGGCCGCTTTTGCGGCTCCCGCCTCCCGCATCATCGATCGCGCCGTCGAGTCGGGCGTGATCAGGAAAGACTTCAGCTTCGCCGACTACCCGATGCTGATGTGCGGCATTACCTCAACCATGTATTACGACCCTCCCGGTTCCGAGTGGCGCCGGCACATGGACCTGATCCTCGCGGGCCTCCGGCCCTGAAGCTGATCAGGACGGTTTGGCGTATGCCGTCACGACGGCCGCTCCGCCGAGGCCGATGTTGTGCTGGAGGGCGAACTTGGCGCCGTCCACCTGGCGGTCGTCGGCGGTGCCGCGCAGCTGCCAGGTGAGTTCCGAAGCCTGGGCCAGGCCGGTCGCACCGAGGGGGTGCCCCTTCGAGATCAGGCCGCCTGACGGGTTGACCACGGGACCGTCACCGCCATAAGTTGTGGCTTCGGCTTCGACCAGCTTGTGGCCCTCGCCTTCTTCGGCCAGGCCGAGTGCCTCGTAGGTCAGGAGTTCGTTGGCGCTGAAGCAGTCGTGGAGTTCGACCACGTCGACCTCGGAGATGTCACGCCCGGCTTCTTCGAGCGCCTGGGCCCCGGCCTTCCGGCTCATGTCGGCGCCGACAACGTTGATCGATGACTTGCTCTCGAAGGTGCTGGTCATGTCGGTGACCATCGACTGGCCGACGATCTCGATCGCCTGGTCCCAGAGGTCGTGCTCGTCCACGAACCGCTCTGAGGCGACGATCGTCGCGGCCCTGCCGTCGCTGGTCGGCGAGCACTGCAGCTTGGTCAGCGGGGAGTAGATCTCCTTCGCTTCCTTGATCTCGTCGAGCGTGTATTCGGTCTGGAACTGCGCGTACGGGTTGTTGACCGAGTGCTTGTGGTTCTTCCAGCCGATCCAGGCGAAATGGTCGGGCGTCGAGCCGTACTTCTCCATGTGCTCACGGCCGGCGGCACCGAACATCTGGGGCGCGGGCGGTGCTTCTTCCCACGGACGGAGCTCGATCAGGGCCATCACGTGCTTGTCCATCGGGTTGGTCCGGTCGAGGAATTTTGCGCCGAGCGAGCCCTTCTCCATCTTCTCGAAGCCGAGAGCGAGCGCGCACTCGGAGAGGCCACCCTTGACCGACTGGCGGGCGAGGTACAGCGCGCTCGAGCCGGTCGAGCAGTTGTTGTTCACGTTGACCACGGGGATCCCGGTCAGGCCGAGTTCGTAGACGGCGGAACGACTGCGCCCTGAAATACGAGCCGTTCAGGTTGATGTCGATGACCTTGGCGAACGCTTCGGGAGCTTCACGCGTGGCAGGAACGGCGGTGCCGATGCCGGCGTTGTTGACCAGCACGTCGACGTGGCCGAGCTGCTCGACCGCTTCCTTGATCACCCGGTCGCAGTCCTCGGGGTTCGAGACATCGGCCTCGACCGCGATGCACCGGCGGCCCAGCGCTTCGACGGCAGCCTTGGTGGTCTCGAGCTTCTCGACCCGGCGCGCGCAGATCGCGATGTCGGCGCCCGCTTCAGCCATGCCTGTCGCAAACGCCACACCGAGACCGGAGCTGGCTCCGGTGACGACGACGACTTTGCCTTCCAGTGAAAACGAATCGAGGATTCCGCTCATGGGCGGACGATATTCCTCCGAACGCGTTTTGACTTCTTGACAGCGCCTCCCCGATAGACGAGGCTGACAGCGGCGTGGGCGAACTACGGAGGGAAAGGCACGTTGGTTTCAGGCATACCGCGTGATCAGGCTACCTCGAAGTCTGGGGTCCGACGCTACTTCGTCTGGACACTGGGAATAGTGATGGCCACCATTTTCCTCGCCGTGCCCGCCGCCCATGCGTCGATCAGTTTCGACCGGGCCTGGGGAATGGACGTGGTCCGCTTCAACCCCTCGACCGGTCCCGAGGTATGCACCGTCGCGGCAGACTGTTCCTACGGCTCCCCCGGAGTGGTTGGCGGCGCGGTCTTCCCCCAGTCCTTGGGCACGGACGCAGCAGGGAATGTGTACGTGAGCGAGTTTGCCGGCAACCGCGTGCAGAAGTTCGATCCAGACGGCTCATTCCTGATGGCCTTCGGAAAGAACGTCGACGGGGTGAACCCGGGCACCGGACTCGAGGTCTGCACCGTCGCCGTCAACTGCATCAACGGATCGAACGGCACCCTCGGTGGCGAGTTCCTCAACCCGTCGGATATCGCGATCGGCCCGGGGGGCGAGATATGGGTCAGCGATACCAACAACAACCGGGTGCAGGAGTTCTCCGCAGCGGGCGCCTTCCTCCGGGCCATCGGTCAGGACGTGAGCGTCTCGACACCGGGCACGAACCTGGAGGTCTGCACCGTGGCAAGCGACTGCAAGGCCGGGATCGTCACCTCATCGCCAACGGCGGTCGGTGGGCAACTCGCCGTACCACGGGGGATTGCGGTGGACGCGGACGGAAAGGTGTACGTGGCCAACCAGAGCGGACGCCGAATCGAGGTCTTGAACGCGGATGGCACGTTCGATCGCGCCTGGGGCAGCGGCATAGTCAGCGGAAACACCGGTCTCGAGGTGTGTTTGGTCGCTTCCCAGTGCCGGGCCGGCACGACGGTCGGCGGGGTAGCCGGCGAGATGTTGCCTGTGGGCCTCGCCCTCGGCCCGGCCGGGGACGTCTACGTCTTCGACGCGGTCCATTTCCGCGTCCAGCAGTTCACCGCGACTGGCGGCTTCCTGCGTCTCTGGGGCAAGGACGTCGACTCTGTCAATCCGGGAACAGGTTTCGAGATCTGTGAGACCGCCGCGAACTGCAAGACGGCGGGCAAGGGAACGGCGGGTGGCGAATTCATGAACGGGGAAGGCGGACCGAACGCGCCGGTCGGGAACACAGTTGCTGTCAGCGACGACGGGACCGTTTACGTGACCGATCGGCCCACCGGCCGCGTTCAGGCGTTTGACTCTTCCGGCGCCTTCCTT
The DNA here is from genome assembly GCA_051305975.1 of Solirubrobacterales bacterium. Lineage (GTDB taxonomy): Bacteria > Actinomycetota > Thermoleophilia > Solirubrobacterales > 70-9 > 67-14. Next base: position 354 of record JBPPMI010000135.1, on the reverse strand, counting down.
GGCGCCTTCGGTACCGATGTCGACTCGTCAGTCGGCGATATGAACGATTTCGAGGTCTGCACGGTCATCGTCAACTGCACCGGGGGCTCCGGAGGGGGCGGCATCGGGGGCGCGATGTCGGCCCCGACCGGGATCGCCGCCGGCCCCGATGGTGCCGTTTACCAGGGGGACCAGACCGGCCAGCGAATCCAGAAGTTCTTCGACCAGGACTGCGCTGCGACCTTCGCATTCTCCGCCGGGACTTACGCGGCTCTGGAATCCGCCGGATCCGTTGAGGCCACGATCGAGCGCTCCGGTGCGACCGACTGCGCGGCCTCGGTCTCCTACGCCACCTCCAACGGGAGTGCGAGCGCG
>JBPPMI010000134.1:0-5953 GCA_051305975.1 Solirubrobacterales bacterium | reverse complement strand
AGGCACGCGGGATCCGCGAAGGCCTGGAGAAAGAACTTTCGGCGGTATCGCTCCGTCGGCGGGCGGCCGAGGAACGTTTCGCCGAGCGGGACCGCGAGCGCACCGAGGTGTGGGGCATCCTCAACTCGCTGCGGTCCGGGCAGGAAAAGATCTCGATCGGGACCTCGGCCATCATCGAGCGCGGACGTGGCCTCGAGCAGCGCCTGGAGAACCTGCGGCTCGAACTGGCCCCGCTCACACTCGACCTCGGTTCCAGCGGCAGCGCCACCGAGCGGGCCACCCGTCTGGTCGAAGAACTCTCGGAGGTCGATGCCGGACTGGGGATGGCCGCCGAGGGCCTGCGCAAGGCCCGGCAGGAAGGACCTGAAGCCAAGCGCCTCGAGGCACTGTTCGACGTCCACGCCGGTGCCGAACGTGCGACCAACCATGCGCGACGGGCGGAAGGGCTGCTCGGTGAACGCCACCGCGAGCGGCTGGCCGAGCGCATGGAGTCGGTTGAAGCGCTGATCAGTCTGATCGAGGACCTGAAGGCCGCCGCGGACGCCGTGGGACGGTCGGTCCGGAACCGGGTCGCGAAGGCCGAACGCACCGTGATCGGCGACCAGGGCGACGCCGACGAGATCGCCGCCGAGCTGAAGAAGTGTTCCGACCAGGAGATCGAGATCCAGGGCAAGCTGCGTGCCGTCGCCGAACGGGTGACCCAGGCCGAGGTCGAAGCCGCCCACCTGACCGACCGCCGGACCGAGGCCGCCGGCGAGCTCGCCCGCATCAGCGAGAAGCTCGGTGAGGAGATCCCGGAAGCCGAAGAGGCCCTGGCCGAAGAGGTGCGGGAGCAGATCGAACGCAAGCTGACCAACCTCCGCCTTCGCCGCGAGCGGCTAGGCCCGGTCAATCCTCTGGCCCAGAAGGAGTACGAAGAGGCGCTCGAGTACGTCGAGCAGCTGGTCGCCCAGCGCGAGGACACGGAACGCGGCATGCGGGAGCTCGAAGGCGTGATCCGCGACATCGACACCGAGATCAAGCGCTCCTTCGACGAGACCTTCGCCGCGACCGCAGCGAACTTCGAGGAGATGATCGCCAAACTCTTCCCCGGTGGCCGCGGACGACTGCGCTCGGTCGATCTGAAGGCCGCCCCGGAACCGAAGCCCGAAGCGACCGAGGCGGTCGCCGAAGCCGAGGCCGTGGAGGAAGTCGAAGAGATCGAAGAAGAAGAGGACGAATCGGCCGACTTCGGCGTCGAGCTCGAAGTGACACCCGAAGGCAAGCGGATGCGCCAGATGAGCCTGCTGTCCGGTGGCGAGAAAGCGATGACCGCGCTGGCCTTCGTCTTCGCCGTTTTCCTTGCCCGCCCGTGCCCGTTCTACATCCTGGACGAAGTCGAGGCCGCGCTCGACGACACCAACATCAGCCGGTTCCTCGAGCTGGTCCGCCAGTTCTCGGACCGCACCCAGTTCGTGATCGTCACCCACCAGAAGCTGACGATGGATGCAGCCGACGTGCTCTACGGCGTCAGCATGGGAGGCGACGGCGTGACCAAGGTGATCTCGCGCAAGCTGCCGCGCGACGGTGGAACCTTCGAGGGCGCCGCCCTCGAAGAAGTCGCATAGTTCAAGATTCAGCCGTGCCCACCACCTGGAACGACATCCTCGACTTTGGCGACCGCGAGGTCAGCTTTACTCCGGCCGACCCGGAGGAATCCGGCGACGAGCCGAAGCGCCGTGGTGCCTTCCGGCGCCTCCGGGAAAGCCTCTCCAAGAGCCGTCGCGCCCTGTCCGAGGAAATCACCTCGAGCCTCTTCGACCGGATCGACGGGGAGACGTGGGAAAGGCTCGAAGAGGCGCTGATCCTCGCGGACGCCGGCGCGACCACCACTGCGCAGGTAGTCGAGCGGCTCGAGCACGAGGTCGATTCCGGTGCGGTCCCGCCCGATGGCGAGGCGATCAAGGCCCGTCTGGTCCAGATCCTCGCCGAGATCGCGTCGACCAACCGCTCGAAGATCGACCTTTCGAGCGATCCCGCCGTACTGCTCATGACCGGGGTGAACGGGACCGGGAAGACAACCTCGATCGGCAAGATCGCCTGGCACCTGAAGAACGAATTCGGGCTGTCAGTCCTGCTGGGCGCGGCCGACACCTACCGTGCCGCCGCCGCCGAGCAGCTCACTACCTGGGCCGAGAGGGCCGGCGCCGAGATCATCCGGTCGAACGAGGGTGCCGATCCCGGATCCGTCGCTTTCGATTCCGTCGCTGCCGCAAAGGCGCGCGGGGTGGATGTCCTGATCATCGACACCGCCGGCCGGCTCCACACCCAGGGCAACCTCATGGACGAGCTCGGGAAGGTCAAGCGGGTCATCGACAAGCAGATGCCCGGCGCCCCGCACGAAACGCTGATCTCGATCGACGCGACCACCGGCCAGAACGGTCTGCGCCAGGCGAAAGCGTTCGCCGAAGCGACGGACGTCGACGGAGTGGTCCTGACCAAGCTCGACGGAACCGCCAAAGGCGGGATAACCCTGGCGATAGCGACGGAACTGAACATCCCTGTGAAGCTGATCGGGGTAGGAGAAAAGCTGGAAGACCTGCGCCCCTTTGATCCCCACGACTTCGCGGAAGCTCTCCTCTCCGAAGACCAGTAACCCAGCAGATATGCCCACCCGTGCAGCGGGACTTCGAAATCAAAGTCGCACAGCGAAGCGAAGCGATTTTGATTCCTCATTCAGAACCGTGATGTCTCCGAGAGGGCAAAAACACCAGGATTGTTCAAATTCTGGTTTTGCCCGCCACCGCGGTAGACCGATGACACGGGCCACCCAGAGCCGGAGGCCGATACCGGAACCCAGTGGCGCGGTAGTCTGACCGCTCATGTTCGATCAACTCTCAGACCGCCTTCAGGCCACCCTTTCCACCGTCAGTGGCCGGGGCAAGCTGACCGAGGACGATGTCGATCGCGCGATGCGCGAGATCCGGCTCGCCCTGCTCGAAGCCGACGTCAACTTCAAGGTCGTCAAGACCTTCACCGCGAAGGTCAAGGAGCGCTGTCTCGGCGCTGACGTCCTCGGGAGCCTGAATCCCGGCCAGCAGGTAGTGAAGATCGTCAACGAGGAACTGACCGAGCTGATGGGTGGCGCCGGGCGCGACCTCGCTTTCTCGAACAAGGGCACCACGGTCATCATGATGGCCGGCCTCCAGGGCTCGGGCAAGACCACCGCCTGCGCGAAACTCGCGAGGCTCCTGACCAAGGACGGCAAGCGGGTGGCGATCGCCGCCTGCGACGTCTACCGGCCTGCCGCGATCCAGCAGCTCGAAACCGTCGGCAAGCGTGCCGGTGCCGTCGTCTACCAGCAGGGCACCGACGTCGATCCGGTCGAGATCGCGGCATGGGCGCTGGGCAAGGCGCAGGAAGAGAACCGCGATGTCCTGATCATCGACACCGCCGGTCGCCTGCACATCGACGACGAGCTGATGGAAGAGCTCGTGAGGATCCGCAAGCGGGTCAAGCCGATGAACGTGCTGCTCGTCGTCGACGCGATGACCGGCCAGGACGCGGTCGGGGTTGCCGAATCGTTCTCGGAATCGGCCGAGTTCGACGGCGTGATCATCTCCAAGCTCGACGGCGACGCCCGCGGCGGCGCGGCCCTCTCGGTCAAGGCCGTCACCGGCAAGCCGATCATGTTCGCTTCGACCGGCGAGAAGATCGAAGACTTCGACCGTTTCCACCCTGACCGCATGTCCAGCCGCATCCTCGGCATGGGCGACGTCCTGAGCCTGATCGAGAAGGCGGAGGAGCAGGTCACCGAGGACGAAGCCGAAGAACTCCAGAAGAAGATGGCCGACCAGACCTTCACGCTCGAGGATTTCCTCAAGCAGATGCGCCAGGTCCGGAAGATGGGCCCGATCGGCAACCTGCTCGGAATGATGCCCGGCATGGGGGCCATGAAGGGCCTGAAGGACGTCGACGTCGACGACGGTGAGCTCGACCGGGTCGAAGCGATCATCCTGTCGATGACCCCATACGAGCGCGCTTACCCGGAAATCATCAAGGGATCCCGCCGCCGTCGCATCGCGGAGGGCTCCGGGACGAAGATCCAGGCGGTCAACAACATGGTCAAGCAGTTCGCCCAGATGCGCACCCTGATGAAGCAGATGGCCAACGGAAAGATGCCGGATCCCCAGCAGCTGGCCCGGATGCAGGGTGGCAAAGCGGCACGGGCTCCACGCCCCAAGATCCGTCGCCGCTGAGAACACGCTAGGATTCCGCGTCCAAATGGCTGTCCGAATAAGACTTAGAAGAGTTGGTTCCAAGAAGAACCCGATCTGGCGCATCGTTGTCGCCGACAAGCGCTCCCCGCGTGATGGACGCACGATCGAGACGATCGGGCAGTACAACGCCCAGACCGAGCCTTCCACCATCGTGCTCGACGAAGAGCGCGCGAATTACTGGTTGGAAAAGGGCGCCCAGCCCTCCGAGCGGGTCGCCGGCCTGCTGCGGATCAAGGGCATCAAGGCCACCGGCAGCTGATCCATATGCGGGAGATGCTCCTATTCCTCACCCGTTCGCTGGTCGAGGATCCGGACGCGGTCGAGGTGGAGGAACTTGAGGAGGACGGGGATCTCGTCTTCGAGATCACGGTCGATCAGGACGACCTCGGTCGCGTGATCGGCAAGGGCGGACGGGTTGCGAACGCGATTCGCACAGTGGCCAAGGCCGCAGCGGTGAAAGAGAAGCGCCGCGTGCTCGTCGACATCCTCGACTGAGCCCCTCCAGGGGTGCTTCCATGAATCTCGACATCTTCACCCTCTTCCCGGAGGCCTTCGACTGGTTCCGCGAGCAGCGGCCGGTCCGCAAGGCGATCGAGAGCGGTGCGACCTTCAACACCCGCGACTACCGCGAGTGGACGCCGCTGAAGGGCGGTCGCGTCGACGACTCGCCCTACGGGGGGGGAGCCGGCATGGTCTTGCGGGTCGATGTGGTCGATGCGGCCCTGAACGGCGTCTACGGCGACGGGGAAAGGCCGAGGACAGTCGTACTCACCCCTGCCGGACGTACCCTGGACGAGTCGCTCGTCACCGAGCTCGCCGCCGAGCCCGGGCTGGCGCTGCTGTCCGGGCGGTACGAGGGTCTTGACCACCGGGTCCACGAGCACCTCGCCGACGACGAGGTTTCGATAGGTGATTACGTGCTGGCGGGAGGGGAGTTGCCGGCGATGGTGCTGGCCGACACGATCATGCGTCGGCTCCCGGGCGCACTGGGCGACGCCGACAGTGCGGTCGAAGAGTCGTTCAGCGAAGCGCTCGATGGCCTGCCGGAATACCCGCACTACACCCGGCCGCCGGAGTACCGCGGCTGGAAGATTCCCGACGTCCTCGTTTCCGGGGATCACGAAAAGGTCAGGAAGTGGCGTCAGGAGCAGAGCGTCAGGCGTGGTGAGGCACGTGAAGGTCGTTGATCGGCCTGAATCGGTAGCATTGCCGCTCCGCGGGCCACTAGGCCCGTCTTTTTGAGCCATGAGCACAGTAATCCAAGACATCGAAAGCAGCCAGCTGAGGAAAGGACTTCCGTCCTTTGCCCCGGGAGACCGCGTCCGCGTGCATTTCCTCGTGATCGAGGGAAATCGCAAGCGACCCCAGGTGTTCGAGGGCGTCGTGATCAAGCGGCAGGGGTCTGGAGTGCGTGAGACGTTCACCGTCCGCAAGCAGTCCTTCGGTGTAGGTGTCGAACGTACTTTCCCGCTCCATTCGCCGAAGATCGAAAAGCTCGAAGTCGCTTCCCGTGGCCGCGTGCGCCGCGCGAAGCTCTACTACCTGCGCGGCCGCGTCGGTAAAGCCGCCCGCGTCGCCGAGCGCCGCTGGGGCATCGACGAAGACATGGTCAGCTCCGAAGGTCCGGTGGATGCTTCGGGCGAGGTACAGGAAGAACTTCCCGAAGATCCGAACGCCGGCAGCGCCGATACCGC
>JBPPMI010000133.1:0-3605 GCA_051305975.1 Solirubrobacterales bacterium | reverse complement strand
GTTCGTTTACATCAACGCCGCTTTCGAAAGAAAGTCCTTCGGGCGTATAACGAGCACTGCTTGATTTGTCGGCTCAGAGAACCCGGATTGCTGGATGCGTCGCACATCGTGGGTGACGCAGACGCAAAGGGCGTTGCGTCGGTCTCCAACGGGGTGGCCCTGTGCGCCATCCATCACCGAGCCTTTGACGGGATGCTCCTGACGATTGATCCGGACTACAAGGTCCGGGTCAGCGAGCGCTTGCTAGAGGACGAGGATGGCCCGATGCTCGAACACGGCATCAAGGACTTTCACGGCAAAAAAGCCATGTACCTACCACGGCTCAAGTCGAATCAACCTGACCGGGACGCCCTGGAAGAACGTCTTGCTCGATTCAAGTAGTCGATCCCCGTCGAGGACCTCTGCCGCGCAAGCCCCCATCGGCCGTGTCAAGTCATAATCCCCGCTCCGGGCGGTTAGCTCAGTTGGAAGAGCACCTGCTTTACACGCAGGGGGTCACTGGTTCGAGCCCAGTACCGCCCATCCCTCGCCGCGTTCCACCGCGCCCAGTGGCCTAGTTCTTGACCTTGATCTTCTTCCAGCGCGACCGGTTGCCGGCTCGGTCGATCACCCGGACCCAAAGAGACTTGCTGGCGACCTTCGTTCGAAGCTTCTTCTTGTTTCCGTGAGACGCGGGCATAGGATCATGGGATGGACCTGACTCTTCAGTCGTCGGCTGATGGTGGCCTCACTCTGGTCGACCCCTTCCCGTTCGAGATTGGCCGTGATTCGAGCAACGAACTATGGATAGGCAACGACCCCGATGTTTCGCTGCTCCACGCGCGGATCACGCGGGACGCCACGGGAGACTGTTTCCTCCACGACCTCGAGGCCGACAACGGCACCTTCCTGAACGAGGAGCGGGTCCCGACTGGCCAACCGGAGAAGCTCAGTCAGGGTGACCGCCTGCGATTCGGATCCACCAACTTCACGGTCAACTTCACGGATGCTCCACTTGAACGAAAGGACGCTGCCGCCGTTCCTCCCACCGCTGCCCCTCCGGCGAGCACTGGCTCGCCTCCGGTGAGCCGATCGAAACGGACCCCGGTCCTGATCGGACTCGCCGCGCTGGCCGGGGCCGCTCTCGTCGGGATCGGGATCGCGGTCGCCGGGGGAGGCGGGTCGGATGAACCGAGGTCGACCAGCGAGATCGTGGCCGAGGCGAAACCTTCGACCGTCCTGGTCGTGTCGGAGGTCGACGGCGAGCGGAACGGCAACGGCTCGGGGTGGGTATACGACGCCGACAAGGGGCTCATCGTCACCAACGCCCACGTCGTCGACGGCAGCACGAACTTCGAAGTCGGAGTAGACGGGGACGACACCCTGCGCAGCGCTGCCATCGTCGGGGTCGCACCCTGCGACGACCTCGCCGTACTGAAGGTCGGAGACACCGAGGGTCTCCGGACCATGCCACTCGGGTCCCAGGCGGACCTCGAACAGGGAGACCGCCTCCTCACGCTCGGATACCCCGGCAACGGCACGACCGAAGACGAGATCCAGGTCACCGACGGGGTCGTCTCGGTCGTCCAGACGAGGGCCGACGAGGCCGCGAACCTGAACGCGGACTTCGCGGTCTATCCGAACGTGATCCAGACCGATGCGGCGATCAACGGCGGTAACTCCGGCGGCCCGAGCCTCTCCGAGAACGGCGAGCTCATCGGGGTCAACACCCTCGCCAGCCTCGAAACCCAGAACCAGAACTTCGCGATCGGTGTGGACCGGGTGAAAGAAGTAGTGCCAGACCTGGCCGAGGGCAATTCCTTGGGGTGGGCCGGGTTCGGTTTCGCTGCATATACGCAGGAGGAGCTGGCAGTCGAAGGGGTGAACCTCGACGGCGGGGCGCTGGCCGTGACTTCCGCTGCTCCCGGCACCTCGGCCGAAGACCAGATGTTCTACGTGGATGACCTGATCACCCACGTGAACGGTGAGCGGGTTGCCAGCCGCCGTGAGTACTGCTCCGCCGTGAGGGATGTCGAGTCGGGCGATTCGGTTCCCATAACCGTCCTTGACAGCAAGTCCGGTTACACGAAGTACTACGACCTCGACGTCCCTTTCGAGTAGCTCCTGGCGGCTTTTGGTCCCCTCGGGCGGAAGGCGCCTACTCCCGGGGCCCGTTGGTGTCGATGAATACCACGGGTCCCCGGAGGGACCCGCTCCTCTCGAGCAGGCCGGCCATCGCCTTGGCGGTGTAGACCGGGTCGAGTTCCATTCCCGCTCTGGCCGCGGCGAGTTCGCGGGCCTCACGGGCGGCCCCGGTCGGAGAGCCATAACCACCGGGTCCCGTCTGGTCCTCGATGATCAGGTTTTCCAGCTTCAGCTCCGGCAGGAGGGCGCCCCGTCTGCGGAGGAGGCGCTCGCACTTCCGGGCCAGACCGGTAAGTGACTTCAGGTCGAGCCGGAGCTTGTCGTTGACCACGACGCCGAGGACCTTCGTCTCGAGGCCGGCCAGTTCCAGTCCGAGCATCAGTCCGGCCGCCGTCCCGCCGGAGCCGACTGCGCAAACCACGTGGGACGGCTCCGCGAGATCACCCACCCTGACCTGCTCGGCCAGTTCGAGCGCGGCCTCGACGTAACCGACAGTGCCGACCGCGTTCGATCCGCCCGCCGGGAGGTAGTACGGCCGGCGCCTGACCGTTTGCCAGATGACCTCGGCTGCGGCGCGTGCCTTGGTGTGGATCAAGTGGATCTCGGCCCCCGAATCCTCCAGCCGTTTCATCTGCTCGCGGACGTGATCGTCGACGGGCTGGTCGACCAGGGCGAGGATCGTCTTCAGCCCGTGCTCCTGCCCGTAGAGCGCACAGGCGAGTCCCCAGTTGGTGCCGATGCCTCCGACCGTAAGGAGCGTTGTCTTTCCGCGCCGCTTCGCTTCGGGGATCAGCCACTCGAGCTTCCGCACCTTGTTGCCACCCCAGCCGCCGTCGCCGAAACCGCTTTCGTCCTTCAGCCAGACCTCGGCCGGGCCCTCGATGAGGCCGGGCAGGGGGCGGAGAGGCGTCGGAGCGGCACCGAGCCGGATGCTCGGAAGCGTCTCCTGCAGCTGGGGAAACAGCCCGTACAAGCGGGTCAACTCAGTCTCTCCAGCGCCTCTCGAAGGGGAGCCGCCATTTATTCGGCTTGATCAGTTCCTGGATCTCTTTCGGGCCGTAGCTGCCCCGGTCGTAGATCTGGACCTCCGGCGGGTTCTCGAGCATCGGGGCCGACGCCGCCCAGAGCGTCTCGATGCCGCTGGCCGTGGTGAAGAGGGTGTGGTCGCCGCCCATCGCGTCGCGGATCAGGCGCTCGTATGCCTCGAGGGTGTCAGCGTTCGTCTCGACTTCCTGGAGAGAGAACTGGAGGCTCGCCTTGTCGAGCATCATGCCCGGCCCCGGCTTCTTGCCGTAGAAGGAAAGCGAGATGCGCGACGACTCGTCGAGGTCGAAGGTAAGGTGGTCCGGCCCGTACTTGCCGACGCCCGATCCGGCCGGGAACATCGACTTCGGCGGGGACCGGAACGCGATCGAGATGATGCGTGAGCCTTCACCCATCGCCTTGCCGGTGCGCAGGTAGAACGGCACGCCCGACCAGCG
>JBPPMI010000132.1:0-8648 GCA_051305975.1 Solirubrobacterales bacterium | reverse complement strand
CGCTCGAGCAGCTTCTTGGTCGCCGGGATCGGACCGGTGAGCATGATCACGGGGTCGACTCCGACCGCGGTCTGATCGAGGATCTTCGCCCGCGGCTTGAGCCCGAGCTCGTCGGCCTTCTCGCGGGTCATCAGCAGCATCGCGGCCGAACCGTCGGAGACCTGGGAGGCGTTGCCGGCGGTGACCTTGTCGTCTTCCTTGAAGGCGGGCTTCAGACCGGCGAGGGTCTCGACCGTCGTACCGGGGCGGATACCCTGGTCGGTCTTCAGGACTTCTCCGTCGATCGTCACGGGAACCATCTCGCGGTCGAAGCGGCCCTCTTCGGTCGCCTTCTGCGCGTTCGCGTGCGAGCGCACGGCGAGCTCGTCGAGCTCGGTCCGGGAGATGTCCCACTGGTCCGCGATCATCTCGGCCGAGATGCCCTGGTTGACCAGGTTGTACTTCTCGAGGATGGCCGGCGAGTAACCGAGTCCGTATTCCTCCATGACCTTGTAGGAGTCGGCGAACGAGATGTGACCCATGTGCTCGACTCCGCCGCCGATCATCACGTCGTGGACGCCGGAGGCGATCATCGCAGCGGCGTAGTTCACGGCCTGCTGCGCGGAACCACACTGACGGTCGATGGTGGTCGCCGGGGTCTCGATCGGGAAGCCGGCTTCGAGCCAGGCGTTCCGTCCGATGTTGAGACTCTGCTCGCCGAACTGCTGGACGCAGCCCGCGACGACGTCCTCGACCAGGGCGGGATCGATACCCGAGCGGTCGATCAGTTCGGTGTACGACTTGGCCAGAAGAGTCGAGGGATGGACGTCCTTGTAGTAGCCCTTCTCCTTGTGCCCGCGACCCACCGGGGTCCGGACCGCTTCAACGATTACGACTTCTCGACCGCCAAACTTCGTCATCGAAAACCTTTCCTCTACTGCTGGATAAAGTGCCCGGTTGGCCCGGCTAAACTGCCGCCACGATACCTGATTGACTTGTCAGTCAACTCAGGAACCGCCCCCCACCGAATCGAGACGACCGCCGAATGCAAGAGAACCCGTACCTCGAGTTGGCCGTCGCCGGAAGCGGCGCGATCGCCACCGGCCTTGCCGCCCTGGCCTCGGTTCGCAGTGAAACCGTCTGGCTGCTCGCGCGCAGCCAGGATTCGGCCGACGCTGCGATGGCTTCGGTCGAGAAGACCTGTGGGCGGATCGACGGCGCCGACGCTTCCTGCGTCAGGACCACGACCGACCCGGCCGATCTTGGTGGAACACAGCTGGTCGTCGAAGCGATAATCGAGGACCACTACGCAAAGACAGCGCTGCTCGGAAAGATCGGTCCGGCGGCGCCGGGCGCCGACCTCGCCACGACGACCTCGTCCCTGTCTGTTTCAACCATCGGCGCGGAGACCGGGTTCGGGGACCGGCTCTTCGGACTCCACGTCTTCAATCCGGTGCCGGTGATGGACCTGGTCGAGATCTGCCTGCCTGACTCGGTCGATCGCGCGGTCGGCGAACGCGCCCACAAGTGGTGCAAGGCGATCGGCAAGACATCTATCGACGTGCCCGACACCCCGGGCTTCGTGGTGAACCGGCTCCTCTTTCCCTACCTGTTCGACGCCGTCCGGCTCCAGGAGCGCACTTCGATGCCGTGCGCAGACGTCGACACCTGCATGAGACTCGCCGTCAACCACCCGATGGGCCCCCTGGCCCTGCTCGACCTGATTGGCCTCGACGTCTCGCTGGCGATCGGCACCGCCATCCACGCCGACACCGGTAACGAGGACCACCGTCCCCCGGCCGTCATCGTGGAGAAGGTCGCGGCGGGCGAGCTCGGCCGGAAGTCCGGCCGAGGCTTTTACGACTACGGATAGGGATCGGGTCCTGACGTCCTGATCCACGCTTCGCGCGGATGCAAGGCAGCGAGACCCTAGGCCAGCTTTTCGATTCGGCCGGCCAGTTCGAAGTCGGCCTCGGTAAGTCCGCCCTCGGAGTGGTTGGTGATCGCCACCTCGACCTTGTTCCAGGAGATCGAGAGATCGGGGTGGTGGCCCATCTCTTCGGCCGGAGCCACGATTTTGTCGACGAATCCGACCGACCCGACGAAGTCGTCGAGTTCGAATTCCCGGAAGATCTCGTCGCCCCGCCGGGTCCAGCCGTCCAGGGTCTCCAGCTTCGCGTCTATCTCGTCGTCGTTCAGAAGTGCCATATTGATCCTCCATGCGGATTGCGAGCCTTGTTCCTTCTTCGACCGAGATGCTATTTGCCCTCGGCCTGGACGATGACGTCGTCGCCGTCACCCACGAGTGCGACTACCCGGCTTCTGCGGCCGAAAAACCGCACCTCAGCGAGACCGTGATCCCGGAGGGCCTCTCCCCCGCCGAGATCGACGCCGAGGTCAAGCGGGTGGTCGGCAACGGCGATCCTCTCTACCGGCTGAAGACCGAGATCCTGCGGGAAGCGAAACCGGACCTGATAATCGCCCAGGACGTCTGCGCCGTCTGCGCGGTGTCGTACGACGACGTCGTCACGATCGCGAAGACACTTCCGAACTCGCCCGAGGTCCTGCGGCAGGACCCGACCAGCCTCGAAGAGATGCTGATGAACGCCGGCGAGGTTTCCCGTGCCGCCGGAGTCAAGGGCAACGGCGAGCGGCTGGTCAAATCGCTCTGGGACCGGATCGAAGCCGTGGGCGGTGCCGTCGCCGGTGAGCCTCGCAGGACCGTGGTCGCGCTCGAATGGCTGAACCCACCGTTCACCGGGGGCCACTGGGTCCCGGAGATGATCGACCTGGCCGGAGGCATAGACCTCGTGGGCGTCGCCGGCGGCAAATCGCTCGAGACCACGTGGGAAACGCTCGGCGAGCTCGAAGCGGACGTCATCATCGTCATGCCCTGCGGGTATCACGCCGATGAAGCGGAACGCCAGGCGCACGACTACCTCGAGCGGATCCGGACGCTTTCACCGAGAGAGGTCTTCGCGGTCGATGCGACCGCATCGTTCTCGCGGCCCGGCCCGCGGCTGGTCGACGGAATCGAGTTGCTAGGACACCTGCTCCACCCGGACCGGGTTCCGGCCCCGGAAGGGCTCGCTTCACATCCCGTGCCTCTCTAGCTGAGGACTCCGGCTCAGAGCCCGAGCAGGGCGAAGATGACGCGGGTCGTCGTCGGTGGCTCGGAGATCACGATCGCCGCGACCGCGGAAACTATGCCAACGGCCGCGATTCCGCCGTATTCGATCGCCTTGGCGCTGGCCCCGAGCCGGCCCCGTTCGCCGGCGATGACGAGGGCTCCGCAGATCACGCCGCCGATCACGCCGCCGAGGTGCCCGCCGATGCTGATCCCGCTGATCGTGAACGTCAGCAGCAGGTTGATGCCGAGGATGATGCCGACCTCGCGGGCCATGTCGGTCAAGCCGCGTCCCCGGGCGATGACGAAGACGGCACCGAAGATGCCGAACACGGCCCCGGAAGCACCGACCGTCACCACGTGGCTGCCGGAGAGAAGGATCGCGCCGAACGACCCGGCCAGCAGACAGGCGAAGTAGATCATCACGAAACGCAAGGTGCCCACCGACGGCTCGAGGATCCGGCCGAGGAAGTAGAGGGCGAACATGTTGAAGGCGATGTGGAGCAGCCCGGCGTGGAGGAAGCCACCGGTGATCAGGCGGTACCACTCGCCGTCGGCCACGGACTGCCCGATCAGCCCGAAATCGCCGATCATCGGCCCGCCCACCGAGCTCAGGCCACCGGAACCGGTGGCGATGGTCAACAGGAAGGCGATGACGTTGGCACCGATCAGGACAAGGGTCGCCGGATAGTTTCCGGTGCCACCGACCGCGGCCGGGCCGCTCTTGACGACTGTGCGCTCGCGCGAGCATTCCGGGCAGCGGAAACCGACCGGGGTCTGGGTCATGCAGTCCGGGCAGATCGGGCGGCCGCAGCTCGAGCAGGAAACTCCGGTCTCGACCGAGGGATGGCGGTAACAGGTGGGCAAGAACACGAACCCTAAATGAACGGGACTACGGCGAACTTCGCGAGCGGGGAGAATGGCCCCGTGGAGAGGATCGGATACACACGGCTCTACGCAACCTCCGCCGGAGCGGTGCTAGTCCTGCTCGGACTGTTCGGGCTGCTGAAGAACGCCGAGTTCGACGTTCCCGAGCTCTACTCGGAGCTGCTCGGTTTCTACGCGGTCAACGGATGGGCGAACCTGCTCCACATCGCGGTCGGCCTGCTCGGACTCCTGATGGCGCGGCACCTCTCGAGGGCTTTCGCCCTGATCGCGGCCATCCTCTTCATCGGCCTCGGGCTCTGGGGAATTCTCGCCCCCAACTCCGAGCTGCTCTTATCGAAGCTGCCCGCCCTGAGATGGGTCAACCTGATCAACCTGCTCCTCGGCTTCGGCGCACTGGCCTGCCTCGTCGCGAGCTACTGGGACCGCATCAAGTCATCGGTCGGCCGGCGGATCGAGCATCGCCGCACACGCCATACCCGGAGTGAGCAGCGGCGCCGCGCCGAACGGCGAAAGCGAAGCCAGAAATCAAAGTCCGGTGCGTGACCGGGTGCCCTTGACCAGGCTCTCGATCCGCGAAGGCCGCTGACGGCCGCGCCGGCGGTACTCGAGCACGACTAGCGCCCCGGTCGCGACCCCGCCTGCTGCGACGGCGATTACCGGGCGGACCCAGTTTCGCGGGTCACGCAGCGAACGCATCTCGCTTTCGGTGAGTTCGTCCGCCCAGTCGCTCAGGTCCGTGGCCGCGGCATCGGAGATCGCGGAGAAGGTGCCCCGGAACCGCGTCGACAGCCTTTCGGGGGGATCAACTGGCTGAAGCACGTTGGCCAGCAGGTCTTCGAGGCGAAGCTCATCCATCACCGGCCTCCTCCATGCGTTCCTGGAGCTGCTTGATCGCGCGGTGAAGCAGGACTTTGGTCGCCCCGTCGGACTTGTTCATGGCACGCGCGATCTCGCGGTTGTCCATGCCGAGGGCGAACCGCATCACTAGTGCCTCGCGGCGCTCGTCCGGCAGTTCCTCGAGGTGCTGCATGACGGCCCGCAGTTCCGCGCGCCCTTCGACCACGTCCTCGGTCGAGTGTTTCGCTGCCGGCGGATCGACGTTCTCGAGCGGGGTCTGCGGCCGGCGTGAACGGTCGCGGTGGTAGTTCGCGGCGAGGTTGTGAGCGATCCGGATCAGCCAGGGACGGAGTGGCCGCCCGTCCGACTCGCGCCGGGCCCGCGGGTAGTGCCGGTACGCCTGGAGGAAGGTCTGTTCGGTCAGGTCTTCGGCGTCGTGGTGGTTGCCGATCCGGTAGTAGGCGTACGAATACACGTCGCGCAGGTGGTCCCGGTACAGCTTTTCGAAGCCGGCGTCGGTGACCGCCTTGCTCTCGACCGGGACCTCCGGTGCCTCTGTTTCTCCCGCGGCTTCTTCCACCCGGGCACCCTATCCCGAACGGAGCAGTTTCCGGGGCAGGACGGAACATCAGGCGGCCCGCCTCGAGTGGCCTACCCTCCTGAGGGCGGCGACCCATTCGTCCGAGGTGATCCGGCCGGTGACGAGCCCCGCCAGCCCCTGCAGCGCGTCAGCGCGGCAGCCCGCCGCGGCCACGGTCGCGGCGATCTGGGGCACCGAATCCATCGCTTCGGATGCCTGGCCGATCTCCTGCTTGATCTGCTCCGGAGGGGTGCCTCCACCGAGCAGTTCTCCGGCCCGTCTGTTCCGGCTGCCTTCCGCCATGACGGTGGCGAGCAGGTCGCCGACGCCGGCGAGTCCGTTGAAGGTGTCGAGGAGGGCTCCCTGGGAGACCGCATAGTCGACGCACTCGCCCCACACCGCCGACGCGGCGATGCCGGCAGCGTTCAGCCCGTGGGGTTCGGCTGCGGCGGCGGCCAGCACGGCGGCGTTCTTCGCAGCACCGGCCATCTCGACCCCGACCACGTCGCGTGACCGCTCGCAGACGAGGCCGGCCCGGTCGAAGACGTCACCGAGCTGGGCTCTCAGGTCGGCGTCGCCGGTGCCGAGGACCAGGGCCGCCGAGCCGGAGACGGCCTCGCGGGCGTGGGCCGGGCCGCCGAGACAGGAGACCCCGCGAGACTGGATCCGTTCGGAAACGTAGTCGGAGGGCAATTGGCCCTTTGGGGCGATGAGACCCTTGGCGAGCAGAAGCACCCCGGCGCGCCTCCCTACCCGGTCGGCAACTGCCCCGACCGCCTGGGGGTAGGAAGCCGAAGGCACTGCGATGCAGAGAAGGTCAACGCCGCCGAGCTCGATCTCGCTCGAATTCCGGACCTCGATCCCGTCGGGCAGGCGCACGCCCGGCAGGTACTGCTCATTCTCCCTCGCAATCGAGATCTTGTCGGCCTGGTCCCCGGTCCGGGTGCCCAGCTGGACTTCGAGGCCTCCGCGGGCGAGTAGCACGGCGACGGCGGTGCCCCAGCTTCCGGCTCCGATCACCGCTGCCCGGCGCATGGGCGGCAGCCCCCCGATGTCCTCCCACTGGAGTTCCACGTTCGGCCAGATCCGCGACGTGACCGATGCGGCGAGGGCCGGTGAAGGATTCTCCGACTGCGGGAACGACATCGGGCGGCCGACCCGGATCGTGACCTTCTTCGGACGGATGCGGAACCCGCGGCGCACGTTCTCACTGCCGCTGATGGCCACCGGCAGTACGGGTACGCCGCTCCTCAGGGCGAGGCGGCCGACGCCGCGTTTGGGCGTGCCGAGCGAGCCTTTGCGGATCCGGGTGCCTTCGGGAAAGATGCAGATGGTGCCCCCGCGCTCGAGAACCATTTCGGCGGTGTCGATCGCGAGCTCGTCGGCCTCGCCGCGGCGGATCGGGAAGGCGCCTACCCGGCAGAGGATGAAGCCCTGCCAGCGCTTCTCGAAGAGCTCGACTTTCGCGACGTAATTCATCGGCTTTCGCCACGGCATGCAGGTTCCGATCACGAACGGGTCGAGGAAGCTCCGGTGGTTGGCGGCGACGACCGTTCCACCCTTGATCCGGGCGTTCTTCCGGCCGTGCCTGGAGAGCCGGAAATAGACCATGAAGATCGGCTGCAGGACGATGCGCGCAACGATGTAGAACCCACGGTTCACACCGTGTTTTCTCGTGAAATCGTGGTAGGCGGCAAGCTGCGCGTCAGTCACAGGGTTCGTTACACGGTGGGGGTCGCGACGTTACAGGCAACCGTACCCTTGACCGGGGCCGATCACGCCTCCCGCTCAGGCCGGACACGCCCGCGCACTCTGCGGACGGGAGCAAGCCGGGACTGTGACCAGACGCGAGCCCAGGATATGCGAGGTGAGAAGACGCTGGGGCAAGAGGATCGCGCACGCCGGATCGGGATCACGAAGACCGACCCCAAGTACACCTTCCCGGCAACCGGTGCCGAGCAGTTGCCGGCAGTGATCGTCTGTCTGGTCGGACAGGACTGGGAGTTGTCGGCCCGAAGCACGGCTGATCAAGCCCGCCTCCGGGATCGAACCGGAGACCTCCTGTTTACAAGACAGGTGCTCTGCCAACTGAGCTAGGCGGGCGCGCTCTCAGGATATGAGGATTGTTCTAGACGGCTACGTCGCGGGTGGCGAGGTGCTTGCTGACCTTGCGCTTCACCCGCTGGAGGGCGTTGTCGACGGTCTTGGTGTCACAACCGAGCAGCAGAGCCACTTCTTCGTAGGAACGATCCTCGAGGTAATAGCCGAGCACGCTGCTCTCCATCTCCGAGAGGCTGGCCCGCAGGCACGAGACTAGGCTGCCCAGTTCTTCGGATGAGATCGCCTGGTTGACCGGGTCGAAGGCGGTCGGACCGGGAAGGATCTCCTCCATGGTCGTTTCCGACTCGCTGTTGGCCGCCGGCGACTGCCCGAACGAGACGTATTGGTTGAGCGGCACATGCTTGTTCCGGGTGGCGGTCTTGACCGCGGTGATGATCTGGCGGGTGATGCAGAGCTCCGCGAAGTTGCGGAAGCTCGATTCGCGGTCGGTCCGGTAGTCCCGGATCGCCTTGTAGAGACCGAGCATGCCCTCCTGGATCAGGTCGTCGGAGTCTCCGCCAACGAGGAAGTACGAAGAGGCCTTGAGCCGGACGAAACCCTGGTAACGCCGGATCAACTTGTCTGTCGCTTCGGTCTTCCCGAGCTTGGACTGGGCGACGAGAGACTGATCATCAGGCTCTAGTCGAGGCTTAGAGTGGCCGACTGGCGAGACGCGTAGCCGGGGAGGAACTGCTGGAATTGCCGCATTTGAGGTTGAGGTAGCCACCGAACAATCTCCTTTAGAAGAGTTCTGTGGCGCCACTTACCTCCCCTGGACGCCGTTACATTACGGATGAGCCTCACACTCAAGTGGAGGTTCAGCCTTTATCTGCGATTAGTTTACGGGTTCGCAGAGTTCTGTCAACCCCTCCCGGCAAATTGGTGCAAGGGAGATTGCATAACCATTCAGTCACGCGTCTGCGATTTCAGGCGCATTTGCGCAGAAACCGCAGACACTTGGCGGACTGAACCGGTTAGGTGGTGCGCTGCCGGACTGCTTCGAAGAGCAGCACGGAGGTGGCCACCGACACGTTCAGTGACTCGATCTTTCCGTGCTGCGGGATCGCGATCAGTCCGTCGCAACGGTCGGCCACCCGGGGGCGCAGTCCTTTGCCTTCCGTGCCCATGACGAGCGCC
>JBPPMI010000131.1:0-9966 GCA_051305975.1 Solirubrobacterales bacterium | reverse complement strand
CGTCCCGGGTGACTCTCACGATGATCTCACCCGAGCGCCCGTCAGCGAGCCTGATGCGCGCCTTGCCCGCGACCGGTTCTTCCCCGGAGGCTTCCTCGTATTTACCCCACCAGGACGGCACGCCGAAGCCGGCGTCGGTGCCGTCGTAGATGGAAGCCACGACATTGGATACTTTGCCATCCTGTTCGATGGATGCAGAGTCGTTGTCCACTATCTCTCCCATCGCTTCACCATATCCCCCGGCACTCGTTTGCGCCAATGTTTTCGACCTCGAGATCGCCTACTTTCCGCACCGGCATGCTGATGATCGTCCTCGACGCGACCGATATGCCGGGAACCGGCGGCCAGTCCACCGGAGCACCCGGAGCAGCCTTGTCCGAAGGGTCCTGACGTCGAGATCCCGGCCGACATTCTCGACCCCGGCGTGAGGATCGTGATCGTCGGCAGTGCCAAGAGCATTGCTTCGGCGACGGCGGGCCACTACTACGCCCACCGGAGCAACCGCTTCTGGCACCTGCTCCAGGCCACGGGCCTGACCGGTGGCAGGTTCATCCCCCACACCGAGGACCGGTCGGTGCTCCGGTTCGGGGTCGGACTCACCGACGTGGTGCCGGCCCGGGCGGAATCGAACGATTCGAACCTGACCACCGGCGACTTCGATATCCCCGGGTTCGTCGGGAAGATGGAGAAGCTCGAACCGGCGGTGATCGCTTTCAACGGAGGCACTTCGGCCAGCCAGGTCTCGCGGTTCCTCGGCCATGGCGCGATGGCCATCGGTCATGGTGACTGGACGCTTGGAGGCGCGGCCACCTGGCGGCTCCCGTCTTCTTCGAGCCGGAATGCGGCCGGCGGATTTGCCGCCAAGGAAGCCCACTGGGCGGCCTTCGGAGAGTGGGCAAAGATTCGTGTGAATCAGGTCGGCGAAGATTGACCCGGTTGCGCTTCTCACGAACCTGGGCCTGTCACCGTCATCAACATCGATGAAACCATTCGAATACATCGTGGAGATCCACGGTCCCGCCGTCTTCCGGTTCCTGACGGGAAGGGTCGGGCCGGACCGGGCGGAGGACTGCTTCCAGGAGACGATGCTGGCCGCCCTTCGCGGATATGACGAAGTGAGGGAACCGAAGGCCGTCAAGTCATGGCTTTTCACCATCGCAACCCGCAAGTCGGTCGACCTGTACCGCAGTGCGGTGCGTCAGCCAGTGCCTGAGGGTTCGGCCGACGATCAACCCGATCGGGCGGCAATGGCGGCACCGGGCGAGAACGACGTCTGGTCGGTGGTCGGCCAGCTGCCCGTGAAGCAGGCGCTGGCGGTCGAACTCCGTTACCGGGCGAACCTCAGCCACCGGGAAGTCGGTGAGGTCATGCATATCTCGGAGTCAGCGGCACGACGCAATGTCTTCGAGGGCCTCAAGCGCCTCCGGGAAGAGTCCGGATCATGGACCTGATCTCACGAAGCATCTCGAAGAACTGTCTGAAAGGACATGGACATGGCTAAGAGCGAAACGAAGGAACTGGAGAATGAACTTGGATCAGGTGCGGAACTGGTGCCGGAGGCCTGGAACCGCATTCGCGGAGACCTCGCGGCCAAGGCCGGGAAGGCCGGCCTGATCGATGTCGCCTACGAAATCCACGATTCACCGTTCGGCCCGCTGGTCGTCGGGGCAACGGAATCGGGGCTGGTTCGTATCGGACTCTCGGTCGAGAGCGAGGCCGCCGTGCTCGAGGATCTGGCTCGGAGGATCTCCGGGCGCATCATGAAGGCCGACCGTTCGCAGATCACCAAGGCCCGCGTTCAGCTCGACCAGTACTTCGAAGGCAAACGGAAGAAGTTCCGCCTGAAGCTCGACTGGCAGCTGGTCCACGGATTCCACCGCGAGGTACTCGCCGCGACGAACGAGATCCCGTTCGGCTCGACCCGCAGCTACACGGAGGTCGCAGTCGAGGCCGGGAGCCCCAAAGCTGTCCGGGCCACGGGTTCGGCACTGGCAACCAACCCGCTGCCGATAGTCGTGCCCTGCCACCGGGTGCTGAAATCAGACGGGCAGGTCGGTTCCTACCTCGGCGGATCGTCGATGAAGAAGGAACTCCTGGATCTGGAGAAGGCTCGGGTCTAGCGTGACGCGCCTTCGGTCGCCGTGGAAGCCGCCGCGGCGAGCTCGGTGAGCTTCGCCCGGTGTACCTTCGTACCACCGAGGTAGGCGGCATCCATCTGGGCACGTTTGTAGAACCAGTGGACATCGGCCTCCCAGGTGAAACCTATTCCGCCATGGGCCTGGATCGCGGAAGCGGTCACCTCCACCCCGGCCTTCGACGCCGAACTCTTGGCGAGCGCCGCAGCTTCTTCCAGCAGCGACCGGTCCGCGTCCGCGGCCCACGCGGCGTAATAGGTGACGGATCGGGCGCCTTCGGTGTGGAGCAGCATCTGGGCGCAACGGTGCTGGACCGCCTGGAACGAGCCGACGGGCCGGTCAAACTGCTTCCGGTCCTTGACGTACTCCACGGTCATCTCGAGCGCCCGAGCGCAGACACCGACAAGTTCGGCCGAAGCCAGCACCGAAGCAAGCGACAGAGCGGCACCGGCATCACCGGGCATCGGGTCGCTACCTTCACCCAGCCCCACCTCGCCGTAACGGCGGGTCGGGTCGATGGTCTCGACCTCAACGGCCACGGCACGGGTGTTCGTGACCAGGCTGCATGACTTTCCGTCTTCCGCGACCACGACGATCACGTCGGAAGCGGCGGCGTCGGGGAACAGCTTCGTGTCGATGCCGAAGGAACCTGTTGCTTCACCGGAAGCGAGCTTCGGCAGCCATTCGCTCTTCTGCTCGTCGCTGCCGGCTTCCTGGATCGCAAGGCCGCAGGCTGCCGTCGCGAGGAAGGGTGAGTTGGCAAGGGCGTAACCACCTTCTTCGAGGAGCGTAGCGAGCTCGAGGACGCCGAGGCCTCCCCCGCCGTACTCCTCGGAGATCGCCACGCCGGGCCATCCGAGTTCCTTGAGTTCCGTCCAGAGGGACTCCTCGTATGCGCCGGCTTCCGCGGCGCTGCGCACCTTGGCAGCCGTTGATCGCTTGCTCAGCAGATCCTTCGCGGTCCGCTTGATTTCGTGCTGGTCTTCTGTGAAGTCGAATTCCATGTCGTCCTACTTCCTCGGGAGTCCCATGACCCGCTCGGCGATGATGTTCTTGAGGATCTCGGTGGTGCCACCCTCGATCGAGTTGCCGCGGGCCCTCAGCAGTTCGTAAGCCCAGGGATTGTCCTTGTGGAGCGCCTGCGGGCCGACGATGTCCACGGCGAGCTGGGTCATCATCTGATTGGTCTCGGACCAGAGCCACTTGGTGAGTGATCCTTCGGGGCCGGGCTGGCCGTATTTCATGATCGTGCTCAAGCCGCGGTAGGCGGTCAGGCGAAGGGTCTCGGTCCGCTCGAGCATGTCGCCGAGCGACTGCGCGATGACCGGGTCGTCGATCGAACCGTTCGCCACCGCTTCCGCGACCAGCTTGTCGAGCAGCTGGCGCAGCCTGACCTGGAGGAAGAAGCCGAGGCCGGAGCGCTCGTTCATCAGCGTGGTCAGGGCGACGATCCAGCCGTTCCCCTCTTCGCCGAGCATGTTCTCGTGAGGGATCCGGGCTTCTTCGATGAAGAGTTCGTTGAACTCGGCTTCACCGGTGATCTGGACGAGCGGAAGCACTTGCACCGCGTCCTGCTCCATGTCCATCAGGAAGTACGAAAGGCCTTTGTGCTTGGATGCGTCCGGATCGGTGCGAGCCACGAGCATGCACCACTTCGAGTACTGCGCACCGCTGGTCCACACCTTCTGGCCAGTGACCACCCAGTCATCGCCGTCACGGACCGCCCGCGTCTTCACGGCGGCGAGGTCAGACCCGGCTTCGGGTTCGGAGAAGCCCTGGCACCAGATCTCCTCGGCGGAGAGGATCGGAGTCAGGTAGCGCTCCTTCTGCTCGTCGGTTCCCCAGGCCATGATCGTCGGCCCGGCCAGCAGCAGCCCGAGGACGTTCGCGGGCAACGGTGCCCCGGCGCGGCCCATCTCTTCGAAGAAGATGGCCGACTCCATGAGTGTGGCGTCGCGGCCACCGTACTCCGATGGCCAGTGGACCGCGGCCCACCCGGAGTCATAGAGACTCCGTTGCCACCTGGTGCGGAACTCGAAGATCTTGTCTTCGTCGCCGCGGGGTTCCTCTCCGGGACTGTTCTCCGCGAGCCAACCACGGAGTTCGTCACGGAACTCGACTTCATCCTGCGAGAAGGTCAGGTCCATACCGCGAGTTTATTGGTCGATGGTGCTTTTGATCCGTTCGGAGAATTCACGCCCGGCCGAGGGTCGATCTCCGTTGCGGTCCAGTCCGACCAGCCTCGACAGCCGGATCGCTCCAACTATGTGATTGCCACGACCATGGTCAGCCGGCGTTCCTGAGTTCGACCAGGTCGGCGAGGTCCTCGTTGGACAGCTCGGTCAGGGCAGATTCGCCCGAGCTGACGATCGCGTCGGCAAGCTCACGCTTCGTCTCGTGGATCGAAGCGATGCGGTCCTCGATCGTCCCTTCCGCGATCAGGCGGTGGACCTGGACGGCGCTGGTCTGTCCGATCCGGTGGGCCCGGTCGGTCGCCTGCTCTTCGACGGCCGGGTTCCACCAGCGGTCAAAGTGGATGACGTGGTCGGCCCTGGTCAGGTTGAGGCCGGTACCGGCCGCCTTCAGCGACAGCAGGAAGACCGAGGTATCCCCTTCCTGGAACCGGTCGACCATCTTCTCCCGCTGGGCCACAGGTGTGCCGCCGTGGAGCAGCTGGTTGCCGATCTCACGCTCGTCGAGGTGACGCTTCAGGAGCTTCGCCATGGCCACGTACTGGGTGAACACGAGCACCGAACCACCCTCGGCCAGGATCGTGTCGAGCAGCTCGTCCAGCAGCTCGAGCTTGCCGGAACGCTCGACCAGAGGCGTGTTCTCTTCCTTCAGGTACTGCGCCGGGTGGTTGCAGATCTGTTTCAGGGAGGTAAGGAGCTTCAGCACCAGTCCGCGACGGTTGATGCCCTCGCTGGTGCGGATCTGGATCATGTTCTCCTTGACCGCACGCTCGTAGAGCTTGATCTGCTCGTTGGTCAGGCCGACGGGCTGGTCGGTGACGGTCTTCGGCGGCAGTTCCGGTGCGATGCCCGGGTCGGACTTCCGGCGGCGGAGCAGGAAGGGCCGGACGAGCTTGGAGAGCAGCTTCGTGGTCGAAGCCTTCATCTCTAGTTCGATCGGGTCCCCCCACTTCTTGCGAAAGGATCCGTGGGTGCCGAGCAGACCGGGCGTGGTCCAGTCGAGGATCGCCCAGAGCTCGGAGAGATTGTTCTCGACCGGAGTACCTGTGAGTGCCACGCGAGACCTGGCGGGAATGGTGCGGAGCGCCTTGGCGCCGGCCGAGCGCGGGTTCTTGACGTGCTGGGCTTCGTCGGCCACCAGCAGGCCCCACTTCACCGATTCGAAGTAGTCGGCATCGAGCCGCATGGTGCCGTACGTAGTGAGCGCGAAGCCGTCCTCGACCCCTTCGAGCGTGCGGCCGCCACCGTGGTACCGCCGGACCTTCTCGCCCGGCGCAAAGCGGTTGATTTCCCGCTCCCAGTTGCCGAGCAGCGAGGCCGGGCAGACGACGAGGGTAGGACCACCGGTGGTCGGATTCAGGTTGCGGTGCAGATGGAGCGCGATCAGCATCACGGTCTTGCCGAGGCCCATGTCGTCGGCCAGGCAGCCACCGAGGCCGAGCGAGGTCATCCGGTGGAGCCAGCGCAAGCCTTCGATCTGGTACTCCCGGAGGGTGGCGGTCAAAGCCTCGGGCGGCTGGATCTGCTCGCCCTGGTCGTTGCCGGTGATCTGTTCACGAAGGGCCGCGACCCAGCCGCTGGCCTTGACTTCGACCGTGCGGCCGTCGACCACGGTGCTGCCCGTGAGGGCAACGCTGAGTGCGTCAATCGCAGTGAGCGGCTTGAGGTCGGGCTTGTGGGCCCGCTGCGCCTGCACCGGCGGCACGAGCACCCATTTGCCGCGCAGCCAGACGACCGGGCGATCGGTGCGCACGATCGTCCGGACCTCTTCGTCAGACAGCGGATTGCCGTCCAGCGAGAGCTGCCACGAAAAACCCTGGAGTGCGGCGTCGTTGAAGACGTCAGGGACGCTCTGGCTGAGGCCCCCGGTCATGCCGACCACGACCCGTGCATCCAGAGAATTACTCATTTCCGGGTCCCAGGCGACGGGAATGCCGGAATGCTCGAGGCGCTCGGCGGCACCGTCGAGCAGATCTCCTACTTCTTCGTCGCTGATCTCGAGGCGGTCAGGGACATCGGCGTCGAGGAGCCTCCTCAGAGGCGCCCAGGCCGCGGCGGCCATGCCGACACCGAGAGTGGTGTCGATCCGGCCACGCGAGCCGAACTTCTCCTTGTCTTCGTTCCAGACCTCTTCTACGTCGAAGTAGACCTCTGGCTCACCGGGCAGATGGGCCTGGGCCACGATCTGGAACGCACCGGTGCCGTAATCGCCGCCCGGCACCTCGATCCGAAGCCGGACGGAGGCGCTCGGACGTCCCGCACCAGCCTTGGATTTGGCTCTGCGGCGAGATTTTGGTGGTGAGGGGGTCGGAGACAAAGTGGCCGAGCATTGTATCCCTTTTAAGCGGCGGCCCTTCTTACTGCGGTTTCGGCGACCCGCTCGTGCCCGTCACGCGCTTCAGGTCGAGACCTTCCTTCTTGAGCATCAGATAAGTCAACCAGAGAGTCAGAGCGAAGATCGGCAGCCCCATTGCGGTCTTTGCGATACCGAGTGCGACGAGTGAACTGGTCAGGTACAGCGGAAGCTGGACGATGAGCCGCACCACGAACATGCCGGCCCAGAGCCAACTGGCCCGGCTGAACAGCTTGACCTTCTCCGGATCCTGCCGCCAGGTCATGCCTTCGCCCATCAGGGGTCCCACGAACACTCCGATCAATGGCCACCTGACCAGGATCGAGACAACATAGGCGATGGCATAACCGGCATTGAAGAGCAGGCCGGGCAGAAAGAAGTCTTCGGCTTTACCGGTCCTGGTGGCGATGAAACCGGCGATCAGCACCCCGATGAAGCCACCGGCGGCGTACTTGGCCGATTCACCCTTGATCAGCCGGTAGATGCCGATCAAAGCGCCGAGTCCGATCGCCGCGATGGCCGCCATCTGAAGGTCGTTGCCACCGATCGTGTAGACCGCAATGAACACGAGGCCGGGAAGGCTCGAGTCGGCGATCCCCTGGGGGCCTCCCATCTCGCTCAGGAGGTCGCGTTCTTCTTCCTGGTCCAGCTCGACTTCTTCGTCCTCGAGGGTGTCGTGTCGATCGGTCACGCGGCCGATTGTCCCTGAACGGTGGTCCGGCTGCGGATCAGGCAGCCGGAGCGATCGGCAGCGGGGCCGAGATCTCGGTGACTTCTGCCACCGGAACCGGTACCGGAACGATCGGCCAGGCACCTTCGATCCGTTCCATGCGGCCCTTCGACTCAAAGTAGGCTTGGAGCTCGACCGCCTGGGCCGAGGCCCATTCGATCTGGCGTTCGTGCAGCTCGATCAGATCGAACCCCTGGAGCTCAGCCGTCCCGTTCGCCAGTTTCCAGGCGAGCCGGGCTGCCGCGAGCGCATCGGCATCGGCCGTGTGGGCGTCATCGAGGGCGATCCCGAAGGACTCGCAGAGAACGGTGAGGGTTCGCTTGCCCGGGCGGTACATGTTGTAGTTCTTGTCGAGCACGTACGGATCGATCACCAGCAGCGAAGCCAGGTTCTCGAGTCGTTCGATCAGCGGAACCTGGCCGTATCGCCGGGCCTCGCGGTCGAGGATCGTAAGGTCGAATCGTGCGTTGAAGGCCACTATCGGGATCCCCTGCCCGGCAAGTTCTGCCAGATGCTCGGTGATCTCTTCGACTGCCATCTCGGCCGGCAGCCCCTCGGTCTGCACCCGTTCGTTCGTGATGTGGTGAACGGCAGTGGCTTCGGCGGGAATTTCGATTCCCGGGTCGACGAGCCATGTCGTGCTGACGGTTTCGAGCTCAGCGCCGACGACGCCCACAGCCGCGGTGACGATGCGGTCGTTCTCCGTATCGGTTCCCGTGGTTTCTATGTCGAAGGCGGCTAGAGGGCCCTGGTGCCAACTCATGAAATCAAAGGTACCGGGGGTTTCGGACATCAATTCTGTCATGCAGCCGGGGTCTCGAAACCGGCAATACTTCTGACGAACGGGTCTGAAAATGATTCCTGGCGGGTCTATCCCCGGTCGATCTCGAGCGGCTCCGTAGACGGAACGTGATCGACCTGGAGTGTCGTGTGGTCGATGTCGAACCGGTCGTGGAGCATCGTCTCGAGGTCGCGGCGGGCACCATGGCAATCGGCGCCGGCCCCCACCAGCACGTGGGCCGACAGCGTCGGGAAACCCGAGGTGATCTGCCACACGTGGAGGTCGTGTACCTGTTCGACCGCGGGCACCGAAGCCATGGCCATCCCGATTTCCTCGGAATCCATGCCTTCGGGAGTGGATTCCAGCAGCACGTCGACCGATTCACGCAGCACCGACCACGCACTGGCGGCGATCAGCAGCGAGATCAGGATCGAAACGATCGCGTCGATCGGTTCCCACCCGGTGAGCAGGATCACCCCGGCCGCGATGATCACGCCGACCGAGCCGGCGACGTCGGCGATCACGTGCCGGAGCGCCGCCTTGATGTTGAGGCTGTCCCCCCCGGCCTTGTAGAGAACCCTCGCGGCGATCAGGTTGATAGCCAGGCCGGCAACCGCGATCGCCATCATGCCCCCGCCGAGGATCTCGACCGACTCGCCCAGCCGCTGGATCGCTTCCACGATCACCCAGGCCGAAACGAGCACGAGCAGGATGCCGTTGACCAGGGCCGCGAGGATCTCGGCCCGCTTGTACCCGAATGTGCGTTTCGAAGTGGCCGGGCGAGAGGCCAGCATCACCGCGCCGAGGGCCAGGAAGAGCGAGAAGCTGTCGGAGAGCATGTGACCGGCATCGGCCAGGAGCGCAAGGCTGCCGGTGATCAGTCCGCCGACGGCCTCGACCACCATGAAGGTGGCGGTGAGTCCGGCCGCGATCAGCAGTGCGCGGCGATCGGTGCCGCGGTAGGCACCGGGTCCGTGGCTGTGCGATTGGTCGTGATCGTGGCCGCGTGAACTCATCCGATTCCAGTCTACGAGCCCGGCAGCCGCCGCTGATAGCTTGGCCCCTTGGCAACTTCAGGCGAGGCCCGACCCAATGGATAACCCGATCACCGATCCCGACGTCAGCTGGAAGGACGCCGGTTCCGACTTCATCCGCAGCGAGGTCGCCGGCGGTGCGGTGCTGCTAGTCGCCGCCGTTACGGCGATCGTCTGGGCGAACGCGCCATTCGGCGACAGCTACTTCTCTTTCTGGGGAACCGAGTTGACGATCGGCGCCGGCGACTTCAGCCTCTCCGACGACCTCCAGCACTGGGTGAATGACGCCCTGATGGCGATCTTCTTCTTCGTCGTCGGGCTCGAGATCAAACGGGAACTCGTCGTCGGTGAACTCAACGACCGGGCCAAGGCCTCGCTGCCGATCATCGCGGCGATCGGCGGGGTCATCGTGCCGGCCGCAATCTTCACTGCCTTCAACGCCGGTTCCGATGCGATCGACGGCTGGGCGATTCCGATGGCGACCGACATCGCTTTCGCCGTCGCGGTCCTGGCTCTCCTCGGCAAGCGGATCCCCTCCGGGGTGAGGCTCCTGTTGCTCAGTGTCGCGATCGTCGACGACGTGATCGCAATCTCCGTGATCGCGCTGTTCTACACCTCCGACATCAGCCTCGCCTGGCTGGCGGTGGGTGCCGCCGGACTGCTGGCCGTCGTCGCGATGCAGCGGCTGGGGGTCAGCCGCATTGCTCCGTACGCGTTCGTCGGGATCGTCGTATGGCTCGG
>JBPPMI010000130.1:0-8605 GCA_051305975.1 Solirubrobacterales bacterium | reverse complement strand
GCGCTCCGGTGGCGGGGCCGCCTTGTAGACCATCGTGCGGCCTTCTTCGGCCGGGCTCGGTTCGCTTCCCTGGCTCGGGGCCTTGACCAGTCTGGCCTGGATGCCGAACTCGCCGAGCCGCAGGCGTTCGTCGGTGTTGAACTTGACCTCTGGCCGGGTCAGCAGGTCGTACCCGCGCCGGCGGGCGTGTTCCAGCAGGTATCCGGAGAGTTCCTGCTCGAGAGACCGCTCGTAGCCTTCGAGCTTCTCGCGGTCGGACTCGGAGAGGTGGACGGTGTACTCGTTCGGCACGTAGACCCTCGAGACCGATGCGGTCTTGTGCGAGTCCATCTCCTTGGCGAGCTTGCGGGCGAGTTCCACCGGCTGGACCTCGGAGCTGAAGGCGCGGCTGAACACCCCTTCGACAAGGCCTTCGATTCTCGCTTCGAGGTTTCTGAAGACGCTCACGGCAGGACTTCCCCTATTCCGCCGGTCGCATCAGTGGGCGTTTGGAACACGGCTTGATCCTACGGGAGACAGGGTCAAAGCTCCGCCTGATCGAGACCCCCGCCGCATCCTCGCCCGCTTGACGACCGCGCCGAGCGCGACCGCGATTCCAACCCAGACGACGGCCGAAACGAGAAGGGTCCCGTTGGTCAGCGCCGGGATCAGGAGGCCGGAGACAGCGGCCCCCGCCGATTCCTGCCATCCCTCGGCCGCGGCGGGCATCTTGCCGAACAGCAGCTGGCGGCCGGTGACGGACTCGGCCAGGCCGGTGAAAGCGACTCCGATCACGGCCACGATCGCGCGATCGCGCCAGTCATCGGCAAGCGCCGCGAGCACGGGCATGAACGGAGCCATCCCGAGGGTTCCGAGCACGGGACCGGCCGGGCCGAATACGAGCGGGCGGCCGGTACCCCGGATGAAGGCGGCCGGAAGAACCCCGATGAGAACGACGACCAGGGCAGCGCCGGCCATTCCGGCGACCACGGTCAGCCAGGCCGCGAGTCCCGCGGCGCCAACCAGGTACCCGAGCCGGGTGTTGACCAGAGTCAGCAGGGCCGAGACCAGGCTGAGCAGGCTGACCGAGCCGAAGTCACCGGCCCCGGAGACGATCATGCCCGTCGCGACGAGTCCGCCCACGGCGGCCGCCGCCCCGATCCGGGGCGCATCGAAGTTTGTGTCGGCGAAGTCGAAGGTCGACCCCCGTTCCTTCGTTGCCTCCGGGACCGTGTCGTCGAGCTGGTCCAGCGACTTCTCCAGCTGGACGCCGAGGGTCTCGAGGTCGGGTCGGTATTCGGGTTCGCGGTCGAGACAGGCGTCGAGCACGTCGGTCATCTCGGCCGGCAGGTCCGGCCGGCGGACAGCGAGCGGAGGCAGGTCCTGGTCAAGTGCCCGGAGAGTGGCTCCCGGCGTGGGTTTGCGCCGCGGGTTCTCCCCGGTCCATGCTTCGTAGAGGGTCAATGCGAGGGAGTAGACGTCGCCCGGTGGGCCCACGGGAAGTCCTTCGGCCTGCTCGGGTGCCATGTAGGAAAGCGTGCCGAGCACGTCACCCGTGTTGGTCAGGTCGTCGCCGTCGGTCAGACGGGCGACTCCGAAATCCATCAACTTGGCTCCACCTTCGCGAAACGGCGAGATCAGGTTCGCGGGCTTCAGGTCCCGATGGACCACGCCGCGGGAGTGGGCGTGGTCGAGCGCCTCACAGATGTCGGCGCCGATCTCGGCGACCTCGCGATCACTCAGGAGGTCCTCGTCGATCAGTTCGCGCACGGTTTCGCCTTCCACCAGTTCGGAGACGAGAAAGGCACGACCTCCCTCCCGGCCGAACTCATGGTGCGCGAACTCGAAAAGCGTGACGATGCCGGGGTGGTTCAGCCGGGCGGCCGCCTGGGCCTCACGCTGGATCCGCGGACCGGATTCCGGTCCGGTTTCGATGACCTTGACGGCGACATCCCGCTCGAGGCGGTTGTCCCAGGCGCGATACACCGTGCCGAATCCTCCCGCCCCGAGGCGGTCATGGATTTCGAATCGCTGTAGTACCGTTGAACCGATCATCTGCCCCTATGCGTTCGGCACTGACTTCCCCGGCCCTTCGCCTGGGCGTTAAATGGCACCACTGCTGCCGAAACCCCTGAATTGCAGGGGAAGGGAATAGATTGGCCCTGCCGAAGGACTCCCTGTTACGGCGAATTTATGGATTTCCCAGACCCCAACACTGATCCCGACGAACCCTTGCCGCCGCTCGAGCGGGAAGCCGGTCCCCGCTCCCGGCCAGCGCGCCGGTCGGGTGGTTCCCGCGGTGGCGGGTCCGGCAGTGGTCCGCGCCAGCAGCTGATGGCCAGGCGCGCCGCCGCGCTCGGCGTCGGCATCGTCGTCCTGATCCTTCTGGTGCTCGGTGCCAAGGGCTGTCTCGACGCCCGCAAGAACCGCTCACTCGAGGACTACGCCGGCAACGTGACCCAGATCGTCGACGAAACCAACGCCCTGAGCGGTGGTTTCTACGGACGCCTCGAAGATCCGCAGGATCTGGGGATCCCCGATTTCGTCAGCGAGATCGAGTCCGACCGCAGCGCGATGGACGGATTCCTCAGCCGCGTCGAGAAGCTGAATACTCCCGGCGACATGGAATCCGCCCAGTCCACCCTGCTTCTGGTCTACCAACTGCGTGCGAGCGCCATGAACAAGATTGCGGAGCGCATGCCCACCGCTCTCGGGGACGAAGGCAAAGAGAAGGCGATCAAGACCATCGCCGGCCAGATGGAAGTCCTTTCCGCGGCCGATGTCCTCTACAACCAGGTGACCCGCCACCAGGTCGACAACACGATCGCGAACAACGGAGCGTCTTCACCGGAGGTTCCCCGGAGCACTTTCGTTCCGGACTCCAGCTGGGTCGATCCGGCCACGATCGAGGATGCCCTCGGCGGCGTCTCGGGAGCCTCCAGTGGTGAAGCCGACGACGACCTCATCCACGGCACCGAACTCACTTCCGCCGCGATCGGGGGCATCACCCTCGATTCTTCGGTTTCGAACACGATTCCCGCCGGGACGGGTTCCGCGGTAGATGTCTCCGTCACCAACCAGGGCGAAGGGGAAGAGACCGACGTCCAGGTATCGATCTCGGTCGACGGTGGTGCGGCAATCACCAGTTCGATCGACACTCTCGCCGTCGGCGAGACTGGTGTCGCGACCGTACAGCTGACTCCGGAGCCGCAGGGCGAAGTGACCCTCGACATCGAAGTCGAGCCGCTGCCGGGCGAAGAGGTCGAGGAGAACAACTCCCTCTCCTTCACCGTCAACTTCGAGTAGCGCCATGCGGATCGCGTACCTCGGGCCCGCCGGCACCTTCAGTGAAGATGCTCTCCGTCAGAGCGGTTTCGCCGCGGTTGGCTTCGAAGCCGTGCCCTGCGACACGATCCGCGACGTGGTCGGGGCGGTCGGTGCCGGCAAAGCCGACCGCGCGCTGTCACCGATCGAGAACTCGATCGAAGGTTCGATCCGCGGCACCCTCGATGGCCTGGTCGACCAGGCGGACCACGTCGGCATCCTCGGCGAGTACGACCACCAGATCCGGTCGGCCCTGATCGCGCGGACCGCTCTGGCGCCCGACGAGATCACAGCGGTCATCTCCCACCCGCAGCCGCTGGCTCAATGCGCCCGCTTCCTGCGCGACCACCTGCCCGGCGCCCGCCTCGAGGTGGCCGATAGCACCAGTTCCGCCGTTCTGAAGGTCAGCCGAAGCGAGCAACCGCTCGCCGCCCTCGCGCCGGCGTCGGCAGCAGATCTCTACGGCTGCCGGATCCTGCGTGAAGGGATCGAAGACGAGCCCGGTAACGTGACCCGTTTCGTCTGGCTCGGACCCCACGGCACCGACCCGGTCGAGCCACAGGGATCGGCCTGGAAAACCACGCTCGTCTTCTCCGAACTCGGCGCCGATCATCCGGGTGCCCTGGTCGACGCCCTGCACGAATTCTCGGAGAGGGACATCAACCTGGTCCGGATCGAGTCGCGGCCCGCGCGCCGGCGCCTCGGTAACTACCTGTTCTTCATCGACGTCGAAGGACGCGAGACCGACGAGGGTGTCGCTGCCGCGATCATCGGGCTGAAGACCAAAGCGGAGTCGGTAAGGATCCTCGGGTCATACCCGGGATCACCCCCCGACTCCAACTAAGAGAATCGGGTCCTGACGCCGAGGCCCTGGATCACTCTTCTTCGACCTCTTCCTGGTCGGCGGCTTCTGCTTCGCCCAGTTCCTCTTCCGCTTCGGCTGGCAGTTCGGGTTCTTCCGATCCGTCAGCTTTAGCTTCGGCCTCACCGGCGCCGGCACCTTGTTCGATCGGGGTGAGCTCGTCCTGTTCGGGATCCTCGTCGCCGGTCACGGCGTTGCCGGATTCGACGACCAGGGCGACTGCACTGATGTGGTCACCATCGCGGACGTTCATCGCCTTGACTCCCTGGGTGGCGCGGCCGGTCTTCCGGATCCCGGAAACAGTGGTCCGCTGGACCATGCCGTTCTGGGTGATGAAGAGCAGCTCCTGGTGCTCGCGCACGATGAGCGCCCCGGCGAGGCCACCCTTGGCTTCGGTCAGCTTCGCGGTCAGCACGCCCTTGGTACCGCGGTTCTTCACCGGATACTCGGAGATGTCGGTCCGCTTGCCGAAACCGTTCTCGGTCACGACCAGCAGTTCGGCGTCGTCGCGAGCGACCGCGAGTGCCAGCACGCGGTTGTCCTTCTGGGTGACGTTCATGCCACGCACGCCGCTGGTGCCGCGTCCCATCGGCCGGGTCTGGTCCTCGTTGAAGCGTGAGGCGTGTCCCGACTTCGAGACCATGAGCAGATCGTCGTCACCAGAGGTCAGTTGGACACCGACCAGTTCGTCTCCTTCGCGGATCTTGATGGCGATGATGCCGTCAGCTTCGATCCGTGTGTTGTAGTCGATGAACTCGGTCTTCTTGATCTGGCCGTCCGCCGTCGCGAAGACGAGGTACTTGTTCTCCTTGAAGTTCCGGGTCGGGATGACGTCCATCACCCGTTCGCCCTCGCGGAGCGGCAACAGGTTGACCAGGGCGCTGCCGCGGGCCGTACGGGCCCCCTCCGGCAATTCGTAGACTTTCTTGCGGTAGACCTTGCCGAAGTTGCTGAAGAACAGCAGGTAGTCGTGCGTCGAGCAGATGCGCAGGTGCTCGATGTAATCGCCTTCCTTGAGGTTCATCCCGGTGACGCCGACGCC
The DNA here is from genome assembly GCA_051305975.1 of Solirubrobacterales bacterium. Lineage (GTDB taxonomy): Bacteria > Actinomycetota > Thermoleophilia > Solirubrobacterales > 70-9 > 67-14. The sequence goes on along the minus strand of JBPPMI010000130.1, from coordinate 3,398 downwards.
GCCACGATGCTGCTGGCGGTATGAGTCCGGCGAGATGCGCTTCACGTAACCGGAGTTGGTCAGTGAGACGACCATCTGCTGCTCGGCGATCGTGTCTTCGATGTTGATGTCGCCACCGAAGTGCTGGATCTCCGTGCGGCGTTCGTCGCCGTACTTCTCGGTGATCTCCTCGAGCTCTTCCTTGACGATCGCGTAGATGCGGTTCTCGTCACCGAGGATCGCCCGCAGTTCCGTGATCAGTTCCATCAGCTCCGCGTGCTCGGCCCGGATCTTGTCCGACTCTAGGGCGGTCAGGCGCTGGAGGCGCATGTCGAGGATCGCCTGGGCCTGCTCGCGACTCAGTTCGAACTGGTCCATCAAACCGTCGCGGGCGATGTCGGCATCGGCCGAACTCCGAATCAAGGCGATCACCGCATCGAGATTGTCGAGCGCTATCAGCAGTCCTTCGAGGATGTGGGCCCGCGCTTCTGCCCGGCGCAGCTTGAACTGGGTCCGGCGGGTCACTACCTCGCGCTGGTGCTCGACGTAGTAGTTGATCATGTCCTTCAGACCAAGCGTCTTCGGCACACCTTCGACCAGCGAGACCATGTTCATGCCGAACGAGGTCTGGAGCTGGGTCCTCTTGTAGAGGTTCTCGAGCACTACGTTCGGCACGGCACCGCGCTTCAATTCGATCACGACCCGCATGCCGGTCCGGTCGGACTCGTCCCGCAGGTCGGAGATCCCTTCGAGCTTCTTGTCCCGGACGAGCGTGGCGATCTTCACGATGAAGCCGGCCTCGCCGCCCTTCTTGACGGTGTACGGCAGTTCGGTGACGATCAGCGCGTCCTTGCCTCCCTTTAGCGGCTCGGAGTGGACCTTGCCGCGGACCCGGACGCTGCCGCGCCCGGTGGCGTAGGCATCGCGGATGTTGCTCGGGTCCATCAGGCCGCCTCCCGGGAAGTCGGGGCCCTTGACGTGCTCCATCAGCGCGTCGAGGCCGATTTCACGGTCTTCGATGTACGCGGCGACCGCGCCGGCCACTTCGGGCAGGTTGTGCGGCGGGATGTTCGTCGCCATGCCGACCGCGATACCGGAGGCACCATTGACCAGGAGGTTCGGAAAACGCGAAGGCAGGACCAGCGGCTCACGCTGCGACTCGTCGTAGTTCGGGCCGAACTCGACGGTGTCCGAGTCGATGTCGCGGAGCATCTCCGTCGCGAGGCGTGTGAGGCGGGCCTCGGTGTATCGCATGGCGGCGGCCGAGTCGTCGTCGATCGAGCCGAAGTTGCCCTGGCCGTCGACCAGCGGGTACCGCAGGGAGAATTCCTGCGACATCCGGACCAGCGTGTCGTAGATCGAGGCGTCGCCATGGGGGTGGTACTTGCCCATGACTTCTCCGACGATAGTGGCGCTCTTCCGGTACGGGCGGTTCGGCTGGAGGCCGAGGTCGTGCATGCCGAAGAGCACCCGGCGATGGACGGGCTTCAGGCCGTCGCGCACGTCGGGCAGGGCGCGTCCCACGATCACGCTCATCGCGTAGTCGATGTACGACGAGCGCATCTCGAGTTCGAGTTCGCGCTCCTCGATGTGGCCGGTCAGGGCTTCGAGCGCCATCAGGCGTCAGCTCCCGCGGGCCGGGTGGATCCGAATGAATCAGACATCAATGTTGCTCGCCTCCTTGGCGTACGTCTCGATGAAGTCGCGTCGCGGTGACACCTGGTCGCCCATCAGCATCGAGAAGATCTGGTCGGCGGCGGTGGCGTCTTCGAGCGTCACGCGCTGCAGGGTTCGGCTCGCCGGGTCCATCGTCGTTTCACGGAGCTGGTCGGCGTTCATCTCGCCCAGACCCTTGAATCGCGTCAGCTGGACGCCGTTCTTCGCCAGGTCGAGCACGGCCCGGTGGAGATCGGCGAAACCATGGGCCTCTTCGACCCTGTCCTTGAACGTGACCCGGAACGGCGGCCGCCCGAAGGCCGAAAGCAGTTGAGCGTGGACATCGGCGAACCGCCTGTATTCGGTGCCTTCGAACAGGCGGGCGGGCAAGGTGTGGTTGCGGGCGAGTCCGGACTTCTGGTGGACGGCCTTGACCACTGTGTCTTCCCCGGCCTTCGACAGGATTTCGGTCTTGAAGATGTCCTCGTCGGTGTCCGGGGCTTCCAGGACCTTCCGGACGTCGTCGATCCTGGTGACCGCGTCGTCGAGGATCTTCGACTCGGCGACGAACCTGATCACTTCGTTGCCGAACTCGGCCTGGAGAGCGGTGGACCAGCCTTCGTATTCCTTCGACTGACGCGTGTACCGCTGCCAGCGGTCCTTGGTCAGCTTCAGGGTCTTCCCCTCGGAGTCGATGACCTCGAAGTCTTCGATCCGGTCGCGGAGCAGCAGTTCCTCGAGTTCGGATTCCTTGTCGAGGTACGTCTCCTGGTTGCCTCGTTTCACCTTGTACAGCGGTGGCTTGGCGATGTAGACGAAGCCGGCATCGATAAGCGGCTGCATCTGGCGGTAGAGAAAGGTGAGGATCAGGGTGCGGATGTGCGCCCCGTCCACGTCGGCATCGGTCGCCATGATGATCTTGTGGTACCTGGCTTCCTCGAGGTTGAACTCGTCGTGGATGCCGGTCCCGATCGCGGTGATCAGCGCCTGGATCTCGTTGTTGGCCAACACCTTGTCGATGCGGCTCTTCTCGACGTTCAGGATCTTGCCGCGGAGGGGCAGCACCGCCTGGGTCGAACGGTCGCGGGCCTGCTTGGCCGAACCGCCGGCCGAGTCGCCCTCCACCACGAACATCTCGGCGTGCTGCGGATCGCGGACCGTGCAGTCCGCGAGCTTGCCGGGCAGGGTCGAGGTCTCGAGCGCCGACTTGCGGCGGGTGAGGTCGCGGGCCTTGCGGGCCGCCTGACGGGCTCGGGAGGCTTCGACCGCCTTGGTGATGATCCGGCGGGCCTCGGCCGGGTTCTCTTCGAGGAACTCGGCGAGCTTGCGGTTGACCGTTTCTTCGACGAGGCCGCGGATCTCCTGGTTGCCGAGCTTGGTCTTGGTCTGGCCCTCGAACTGCGGGTCGTGGAGCTTGACCGAGATCACCGCCGTCAATCCCTCCCTGACATCCTCACCTGCCAGATTGTCGTCCTTCTCCTTGAGGATGCCTTTGCCGCGTGCGTACGCATTCAGCGTGCGGGTGAGGGCCGAGCGAAACCCGGAGAGATGGGTGCCACCTTCGTGGGTGTTGATGTTGTTGGCGAAGCTGAATATCGACTCCTGGTAGGAGCCGTTCCACTGCATCGCGATTTCGACGGCTCCTTCGTCCTCGTCCCCCTCGAAGTAGACGACCTTCTCGTGCATCGCCTCCTTGTTCTCGTTGAGGAAGCGGACGAAGTCCTCGATGCCACCGTCGTACTTGAAGCTGACGGTCTGACCGT
>JBPPMI010000129.1:0-2886 GCA_051305975.1 Solirubrobacterales bacterium | reverse complement strand
CTTCGCCGCCCTTGGCGACAGCTTCGAGCCCGCCCATGCCGGCCTCGACGATCCCGGCGCGGTCGAGGAGTTCCACCGTCACCTTCTCGTACGCGTCGGCGCCCTCCTGGGCCCGCCCCGCGAGGTACTCGGGCGTGGCGAAGTTGGCCGGCAGGCTCTGGAGGTACCGGGCGCGGTTGCCGGCGTTGCCGACGGCTTCGCCGATCCGGACCTCTTCGGATACATCGACCGCGGCGACGATCTCGACGGTCTTCAGTTCGGGCGGCGCGGGCTCACCGTCGGATCCGGTCTTGTAGTCGTCGAACGAGAACGATCCGAAAGTGGCACCTTCGACGAGGGCCGCGGCCACCGGTCCGGGCTCGTCGACTTCGGGCAGCATGAAAGCGAGGGCCTCGCCCTTGATCGCCTCGAGGGCTTTGTGGGCGACGGCACCTACGATACGGGCGCGCTCCGGGGTGAAATCTTCCTTCTTGCCGAGTCCGACGACCACTACCCGTTCCGGCTTGCCGGGGTACACGGTCACGGAGGACCTGAAATCGCCCGTAGCGTCAGTGGCCCCGGGTGTCTTGCCGAGCGGCTCGGTCAACGAGTCGCCCTCGAAGAGCGGAACCGCGACCAGATCGGCGTCGACTTCGGACAGGGCAGATTCACTCAGGTAGGCCTTCATGGATGCCAGTCTAAATATCCGGCAGATCCGCACGGTCGTTACAGTCAGCTTGCCAAAGGTTTCGCCGCCTTGTATCCGCGCGAAGCGTGGATCAAGACGTAAGAACCCGCTCCTTATTCGACTTCTCTTGCCCATCCAATTTCCTCAACCCAAATGAAAGGCGGCAGATGCCCCGCACAGTGATTCTTTCGTCCGCACGTACACCCTTCGGCAAGATGGGTGGCGGTCTCGCTTCGGTCAACGCAGCTGAACTCGGCGGCATCGCGATCGCCGGCGCTCTCGAGCGTTCCGGGGTCACCCCCGAGCAGGTCGAACAGGTTTCCTTCGGCCAGGTCATCCAGGCTGGCCAGGGCCAGATCCCCTCCCGCCAGGCCCAGATCAATGGTGGCGTCCCGAAGGAAGTCCCTTCGGAGACGGTCAACAAGGTCTGTGCCTCCGGCATGCGTGCCACCGGCTTGATCGACCAGGCCATTCGTGCCGGTGACATCGAAGTAGGTGTCTCGGGCGGTATGGAATCGATGAGCAACGCGCCGTACCTGCTCCCGGGCGCCCGCTCTGGCTTCCGCATGGGCGACGTGAACGCGGTCGACTCGATGACCCATGACGGACTGACCAACCCGTTCACCCACCTGCAGATGATCAACGAGGCCAGTGGGGTGGCCAACGAGCTCGGCATCACCCGCGAGGAGATGGACCGCTGGGCCGCCCGCTCGCACGAGCTGGCGGAAGCCGCCCGTGCCACCGGCACCCTCGGCGAAGAGATCGTCCCGGTGACGGTCAAGGGCCGGAAGGGTGACACGGTCGTCGAAGAAGACGAAGCGATCCGACCGGAAGTCAGCGCCGAGAGCCTCTCGAAGCTGCGCGCGATCGGTGGCGAGGACGCCAACCACACCGCCGGCAATGCCCCCGGAGTCAACGACGGCGCGGGAGCGCTCGTCCTGGCCTCCGAGGACTGGGCCGAAGCCAACGGCCAGGAAGTCCTCGCCACGATCATCGGTTACGGCCAGATTGGCGACGAGTACGCCTGCCTCGCCAAGACCCCGGGCCTCGCCGCGAAGGCTGCGCTCGACAAGGTCGGCAAGACCGCGGCCGACGTCGACCTCTGGGAGATCAACGAAGCATTCGCTTCGGTTTCACTGAACACGATCAAGATGCTCGACCTCGACGAAGACAAGGTCAACGTCAACGGTGGAGCGGTGGCCCTCGGTCATCCGATCGGTGCCTCGGGCGCCCGCGTCATCGGCGTACTCGTCCGCGAGCTGAAGCGCCGCGGAGGAGGACTCGGCTGCGCCGCGATCTGCTCGGGAGGCGGTCAGGGAGACGCCATCCTCATCGAAGTATGAGCCAAAGAGGTCCAACCCAGACCGGGTCGGTTTAGCCGTCATCCCGACGGCCTAACCGACCCAGGGCAGGTCCCCTGACCAGCGGGTTTCAGTTCCGGGTCGGTTTCGCCGTCACCTCGACGGCAAAACCGACCGGGAGAGATTTGGCGGTGAGTCCACCTGGTTCCGGGCCGGTAGCGTTCTTCTTGTGACTGATTCGAACGAAGCAGCCTTTTTCGATCTGGACAAGACCCTCATGGCCGGTTCTTCCGGGATGGAGTTCGCCCGGATCGCCCGCCGGCGCGGGCTGATCTCGCGGATGCAGATCCTCAAGTGGGGCCGTGACCACATGCGGTACCGGCTGAAGGGCGCAACCGACGAAGAGACCGCCCAGGTGATGCAGGTCGCCAAAGAGACGCTGGCCAACGTCACCGCTTCGGAGATCTTGAGGATGTGGCCCGAAGTGCTCGCGGGCATCCTGCCCCGGGTCTACCCGGAGATGCTGGCCGAGGTCTACCGCCACCAGGACGCCGGGCGGAAGACGTACATCGTCAGCGCGGCCGGGGCGGACATGGTTGAGTCGCTGGCCACCGTGCTCGGCATGGACGGCGGCATCGGCACCCGGTACGTGGTGAACGAGGACGGAGTCTTCACCGGCGACCTCGAGGGCCCGTTCGTCTACGGGCCGGGCAAGGTTCCGGCGATCGAACGGATCGCGGAGCAGGACGGCATCGACCTCGCCGAATCCTGGGCTTACTCGGACTCCGCCTCGGACCTGCCGATGCTCCGGGCGGTCGGCAACGCCGTGGCCGTGAACCCGGACGCACCCTTGCTGGAGGCCGCGAAAAAAGGCGGCTGGCAGGTCATGCGGTTCGACCGTCTCGGCCGCAACCTGGC
>JBPPMI010000128.1:0-6008 GCA_051305975.1 Solirubrobacterales bacterium | reverse complement strand
GGTTAAGCTCTCGGGCCATGAAGGTCCTGGTTGGATTCAAGGAGTTCATCGCTCGCGGCAACGTTGTTGAGCTGGCGGTCGCCGTCGTCATCGGTGCCGCTTTCACCGCTTTGGTCACTTCGATGGTCGAGGACCTGCTGACGCCGATCATCGCGGCGATCGTCGGTGAGCCGGACTTCTCCGCTCTGTCGTTCACGATCAGGGGCTCGGAGTTCACCTACGGCAACTTCCTGAACGCGCTGCTCGCCTTCCTGTCGGTGGCGGCCGCGGTCTACTTCTTCGTCGTCGCTCCGATGAACGCCTACAAGGAGCACGCCGCGGAAGACGAGGAGGCAACGCACAAGGACTGTCCCGAGTGCCTGTCCGAGATCCCGGTCGACGCCACTCGCTGCGCCCACTGCACTACGCAACTCAGCCCGGCTTGAGCCGGCGACAGATTTGAGCGGTCAGGGGACCAGCGTGGAAGGTGCGGCGTCCTTGTCGAGCAGGTTCGACAGGTAGATCACGATCTTGTCGTTGCCGAAGTTGTTGGCGCGGTGGATCGTGGTGGGCTGCTCGACGATCCAGTTGCCTTCGCGGATCTTTCCGGTCTGGCCGGCCTTGATCTTCCGGATGACTTCGCCGTCGTCACCGGGGCCGTCCATCACCTTCACGCCGCCCTGGGCGACCGTGTAGGTGAGCGTCCCGTCCGCGATGTAGGAAACCTGGGTGCCCTCGTGGTAGTGGAGGGGGATCTTTGCTCCGGGCTGGATCACGACCTTCGACAGGCCGAGCGCCCGTCCCTTGGCGCCGATCGGGTTGACCGTGCGCGCCAGCGAGTTGTACTTCGGCGCGGGCGGGTCGTCCTTGACCGCGGAAACGGCGATCGCGCCGGCTGCTCCGCCGACCGCGAAGATCGCGACGGAGGCGAGGGTGATTTTCAGCAGGCGCGAGCGGTTGGTCATGTCAGTCCTTGTCCCTGGAAGTTAAGAGAGTGATGCCCGGGGTCGAAGCCGGAGACATCACTCTAAGAGACCAAACCACGAACCGCCCAAGAAGTTGCGACGAAAATGGAGACTGGGTGCGCTTAGGACACCTATTGGGTCAGGAACGCACCCGGTCCTCGTTGCTTCCTACAGGCCGTACGAGCGGCCGATTACTTCGAGCATGATCTCGTCCGTTCCCGCTCCGATGCGGTTCAGGCGCATGTCGCGGTAGTGGCGCTCGATCTCGTATTCCTTCATGTAGCCGTAACCGCCGTGGATCTGGATCGCTTCGTCGGCGACCTCGCAGGCGATCTGGGAAGCCATCATCTTGGCCATCGAGATCTCACGCACCGGGTACTCGCCACGGTTCACGCGCCAGGCCACTGAGTATGTGAACTGCTTCGATGCTTCGATCTTCGTCGCCATCGCGGCGATCTTGTGACGGATCGTCTGGAACTTGCCGATCGGCCGGCCGAAAGCCTGGCGGTCCAGGGCGTATTCGATCGTCGTCTCGAGCAGGCGCTCGGCGCCGGCGTGCGACCCGGCAGCGGCGACGAGCCGTTCACCCTGGAGCTCCCAGCTGATGTGGTAGAAGCCCTTGCCGATCTCGCCGAGGACCGACTCGGCCGGAACGCGGAAGTCCTCGAAGGCGAGCTCGCCGGTATCGGACGAGAGCATGCCCATCTTCTCGAGGTTGTTGGTGACCGAAAAGCCGGGGAGGTCGTTGCCGTCCTCGTCACGGATGTCGATCAGCAGCAGCGTGATGCCGTCGTGGGCCTTCGACGGATCGGTCTTCACGACCAGCACCATGAACTGCGCGCGGGCAGCGTTGGTGATGAAAGTCTTCGAGCCGTTGATCACGTATTCGTCACCGTCGAGGATCGCGGTCGTGCGGATGCCGGCGACGTCGGACCCGGCGCCGGGCTCGGTGATGCCGAGCGCGCCGATCTTGGTCCCTGCGATTCCGGGCACGAGGTACTTCTGCTTCTGCTCCTCGGTGCCGAGCAGGTGGACCGGGGGCAGGACCATGTCGGTCTGGACCGCGAAGCCCATGCCGAGGCCGCCGTTGCCCGCGTAGCTCAGGGCTTCGGCCCGGACCAGGGAGTAGAAGTAGTCGCCGCCCTGTCCTCCGTACTCCTCGGGGAAACAGAGGCCGAGGTAACCGAGTTCGCCGGCCCGCTCGATCGCCGAGTTGGGCCACTTGGTCTCTTCCCACTCATTGCGATGGGGGTGGAGTTCCTTCTTCGCCCACGACTCCATGGACTCGCGCAGGTCCTCGTGCTCCTGGGTGAAGATGAAGTGTTTCTGGGCGGCGTCGAAGTCCGGCTTGATGACTGTTTCGGTCGTCACGGTTCCTGGTTCCTTTGGTCGTCGATGGAGGGGTTCGGAAGTTTGCGAGGCGATCAGGCAAAGTAGAGAGTAACACTTCCCGCTCCTTATTTACTGGTATCTTGCGCGAACCATGAGCGAATCCAGCCAGTCCTTCGAAAAGATCCGATACGAGGTCGCCGATCACGTGGCCACTATCACCCTCGACGACCCGGAGACGCGCAACGCGCTCTCGGACCAGATGCTGTCCGAGCTGCTCTCGGCTCTGGCGCTGGCCAAGGATGACTACGCCGTCCGCGTCGTAGTGCTCGCGTCCTCCCACGAGAAGGTGTTCTCTGCCGGAGGCAACCTCGCGGGGTTCGGAGGAGAGGCCGGCACCGTCGAGAAGTTCACCGGCGCCTCGCTCTTCACGGACGCCTTCAAGGCACTCGGCGAACTCGGCAAGCCTTCGGTCGTTGCGGCCGAAGGCCACGTGCTCGCCGGGTCGCTCGGCCTCGCCCTGGCCTGCGACCTGATCGTCGCTTCCGAAGAAGCGACGTTCGGTACTCCCGAGATCACGGTCGGCCTCTTTCCGTTCATGATCATGGCGCTGATCTACCGGAACGTCGGCCGCAAGAAGACGAACGAGATGCTGCTGCTCGGCGAACGGATAAGTGCGAAGGATGCGAAAGAAGCCGGCATCGTCAACAAAGTGGTGCGGCCCGAGCTCTTCGAAGCCAATCTCGAGGAATGGACCAGGCAGCTTGCCGCCAAGTCGCCGCTGATCATGCGCATGGGCAAGGACGCGATGTGGCGGCAGATGGACATGCCACTTGTCGAAGCCCTCGACTATCTGCGTTCCCAGCTCGCGATCGAACTCTCGACCGAAGACGCGATCGAAGGCGTCAAGGCCTTCTTCGAAAAACGCGAGCCGGAATGGAAGGGACGCTAGATGCCCGACGAAACGACTCCCGAGGCGCCGGTCAACAAGCTGCCCGGCACCGCCCCGCTCACCGAGCTGAACGATCAGCTCCACAAGCGCCGTGCCAGGGCCAAGCTCGGCGGTGGCCTCAAGAAGATCGAGGCCCAGCACGAGCGTGGCAAGCTGACCGCCCGCGAGCGCCTCGACCTGCTTGTCGACGAAGGAACCTTCGTCGAGATCGGCATCCACGGCCGCCCGCACTTCTCCCAGCCCGCACTCAAGGACAAGGACGCGCCGGCCGACGGCGTGGTCACCGGTTGGGGCGACGTCGACGGCCGCACCTGCGCGGTCGTCGCCTACGACTTCACGGTGATGGCCGGCTCGATGGGCCAGACCGGCGAGGTCAAAGTAACCCGCATCCGTGAGATCGCCCTCCAGAAGCGCATGCCGCTGATCTGGCTGCTCGATTCCGCCGGCGCGCGGATCCAGGAAGCGGCCGGTTCGCTGTTCGCCGGCTCCGGCCACCTTTTCCGCGAAGAGGTCCAGATGTCCGGAGTCGTGCCGATGGTCGCCGCGATGATGGGTCCCTGCGCCGCCGGCACCGCCTACATCCCGGGCCTCTCTGACTTCGTGCCGATGGTCGTCGGCCAGGGCGCGATGGCGCTCGCCGGTCCGCACCTGGTGAAAGCGGTGACGGGCGAGGACATCGAGATGGAGGACCTCGGCGGCGCCAAGATCCATTGCCGGAAGTCCGGTGTCGGCGACCTCGAGGTCAAGGACGATCCCGAATGCATCGAGGCGATCAAGAAGTACCTCAGCTACTTCCCTTCGAATTGCGAGGCCGAAGTACCGGTAATCGAATGCGAGGACCCCGAGGACCGCGGCTCGGACAAGCTTCTCGAGATCATTCCCGAGTCCTCGCGCACCCCCTACGACATGTACGAGGTGATCGAGGAGATCGTCGATGACGGCGACTGGTTCGACATCAAACCGAAGTTCGCCAAGTCGCTGATCACCTGCTTCGCCCGCTTCGACGGACAGCCGGTCGGCATCGTGGCCAACCAGCCGAAGCAACTCGGCGGCATCCTCGACGTCGACTCGGCCGACAAGGCCGCGCGCTTCATAAACCTCTGCGACGCCTTCAGCATCCCGCTGCTCTTCCTGCAGGACGTGCCGGGCTTCATGGTCGGCTCGAAGGTCGAGCAGCAGGGCATCATCCGCCACGGCGCCAAGATGCTCTACGCCGTGTCCCGGGCGACCGTCCCCAAGATCACCGTCCTCGTGCGCAAGGCGTACGGCGCCGGCTACTACGTGATGTGCGGCCGGGCCTACGAGCCCGACCTGATCGTCGCCTGGCCCGGGGCCGAGATCTCGGTCATGGGTGCCGAGGGCGCCGTCAACATCATCGGCCGCGGGGCCATCGAAGCGTCGGATGATCCCGACGCGACCCGTGAGGCGATGCTGAACGCGGTCCGCCAGCAGATCGACCCCTACATCGCCGCGGGCAACGCGATGATCGACGACATCATCGATCCGCGCGAGACCCGCCAGACGATCATCAACGGACTGCGCATGTCGAAGAACAAAAAGGTCGAGAGGCCCTGGAAGAAGCATGGAGTGATGCCCGTATGAGCAGGTTCGAAGACCCGGTAATCATCAGCAACTCGATCTCGGGAGTCATCGCCAACCGCGACCAGTGCCCGGCTATCCCGTACACGCCCGAGGAGTACGCCTCCGAAGCCCGGCGGGTCGTGGACGAAGGTGCCTCGCAGATCCATATCCACGCGCGGAAGCCGGACGGCACCCCGTCCTGGGACACCGAGGACTTCGCCGCGATCACCGAGGCGATCCGTTCCGAGGTGGGTGACGTGATCATCAATTATTCGACCGGTGCGATCGGGGTCCCGGTGGAGAAGCGGATCGAGTACCTGCGGGCCTGCAAGCCCGACGTGGCCGCGCTCAACATGAGCTCGATGAACTACGCCAAGTACTCGCGGCGCCGCAAGGAGTTCGTCTTCAAGGCCGTCTTCGAGAACAGCTTCGACGAGATCATCGAATTCATCACCGCGATGAACGAGATCGGCATCCAGCCGGAGCATGAATGCTTCGACGCCGGCCACGTGGCCAACGTCGATCCGCTTATCGACATGGGCCTGCTCAGCGGCGCCCTTCAGATATCGCTGGTGATGGGCGTGACCGGTGGCATCCGGCCGATCCCGCGGAACGTCCAGGTGATGGCCGACCAGATCCCCGGTGGGTCGGAGAGCGAACACAACTGGCAGTGCATCGGCATCTCGCGCGACCAGTGGAAACTGCTCGGCACCGCCGTCGTGCTCGGCGGGAACATCCGGGCCGGGGTGGAGGACAACCTCTACCTGCCGGACGGGTCGATGTGCCGTTCGAACGGCGACCTGATCAACAAGGCGCGGGAGATCGTCGAGAACTCCGGCCGCAAGGTCGCGACCGTGGCCGAAGCCCGGAAGATGCTCGGCCTGCGTGAAGGCGCCCCGGTCTGAAGCGATGACCGGGTCCGTCGACAAGCCGTCCATGCCACTCGATGGCATCCGCATCCTCGACCTGACCCGGCTGCTGCCGGGCGGGTTCGCCTCGCAGTGGCTGGCCGACTTCGGGGCCGACGTGGTCAAGGTCGAAGACACCGGCGCCGGTGACTACATTCGTTTCGCCCCTCCGTATTACGAGGCGGCCCCGGGCGAGGACGGAGCAGAGATCGTCAGCACCCGCTCGGCGCTCTATCTGTCGCTCAATCGCAGCAAGCGGTCGATCAGGATCGACCTCAAGTCCGACGCCGGCCG
>JBPPMI010000127.1:0-2458 GCA_051305975.1 Solirubrobacterales bacterium | reverse complement strand
GAACACCCCGACCTGTGGTGCCGATTGTGCAGTTCACTTCTGCACTCAGAATGTCAGAAGACGACTGCAATCGGAGGTAAAACCCCAGGAATTTATGACGCCCACTTCTGAAACTGACAATCGGGCGTACCCGATCAGGTTTTCGTCCACCTGAAGCCCTCCGTCTCGAAATCTGCGATCAAATCGGAATACCTTGCAACACTACCTACCAGGACACCGACAGGGCTGGTCGGGGCATCAATTGTCAGTTTCAGAAGACGACTGCATTGTTTCAGAAGTGGACTGCACTACCCGCCTTTCAAACGATCGCGAGCGCGTCTCGTTCTACCCGTGCGAGGGTGAAGTTGTCGTGCAGGGCGGGACCGTACTCTCGGGCACCCGACGACCATCGGACGCGTTTCGGGCCGGCAGGCCTGCGGCACCGACAGTCAGATCACGGTCAGATAGATCAATGCGACCCTGAAAATAGTTCGGGCACCCGAACTTCGCAAACGGGGGTTGGCGACACTCCACACTTACCTCAGATAGGCAACACGACGGCAGTGACGAATTCGTTGCGTATCCAGGCGATGAACAGCCCCCATGCGCCTGTCAGGAGCGCGACGCCGACGGCGATCATGATGATGCCGCCCGCTGTCTTGATCTTCTGGGAGTTCCTCCGAAGCCACCCGACGCTGCGCATCGCCGAACTCGAGCCGAACGCAAGGACGACGAACGGCAGGCCCAGTCCCAGACAGTAGGCGACGATGAGAGTGACCCCGCGCGCTGCGGTTGCACCTTCGGTGCCTGCCGCAACGGAGATCACTCCTGCCAGAGTCGGACCCAAACATGGTGTCCAACCGAGAGCGAACACACCACCGAGTAGCGGTGCGCCCGCGAGCGAGGAGATCTGTTGGGGTGCGAATCGGGTGTCGCGTTGAAGGGTGGGAATCAACCCGATGAAGGCCGCACCCATGATGATGGTGATGACGCCGCCGATGCGTTGGAGTACTTGCTCGTTGATGCGCAGTGTGCCGATGACTCCGAAGATCGAGGCTGTGGCGAGGACGAAGACGATCGTGAATCCGGCGACGAACAACGACGCGGCGCCGGCCACACGCCACCGGCGTGCCAGCGGCGCCGAGGGCGCTGTGCTGTTCGGGGTTTCGAGCGATCGGGCATCGGCACCGGCGATGCCCGCCAGGTAGGACAGGTAACCCGGAACCAGCGGCACGACGCATGGGGAAGCGAACGAGACCAGTCCGGCGAGCATGCATGCACCGATCGCCAGCACCAAAGGGCCGCTCGATGCGGCGTTCTGAAATGTCGACCCGATGTCTTGGGCGAGAAGGGTCATTCGGCCGCTATCCGTTCGACGACGGGAAGGAGGTCTTCGGTGAGCAGGGCGCGCATGAAGACCGCCGCCACTCGATGCTGGCGATCGAGTACCAGCGTCGAGGGAATCACGCTGGTCGGGTAATTCCCGCCGAGTGCGATCAGCGTCCGCATCGAGGGGTCGTAGATCGAGGGGTAGGAGACGTTGTTGTCGACGACGAAGTCCTGCGCCTTGTCCTTCTGCGGATCTCGAACATTGATGCCGAGGAACTGCACACCGCGCTGGCGGGTGGATTCGTAGACCTCTTCGAGGTCGTCGGCTTCGCCGCGGCAGGGGCCACACCATTGACCCCAGAGATTGATCACCACTACCTCACCGTCGTAGTCCGACAGAGCGGTGTTTCTGCCCTCCTCCATCAGGTCGGGACCTGCGAGTTCGCCGATGATTCCCCGTGTTTCGGGCGGATCGTAAAAAATGTCGGTTTGGCCACCGGGTGCTACGAAGTCGAAGCTACCGCCGGTCGAGGCGGCGTCGGCACCGACGGAGCATCCGGAGCTCACCACTACGATGGCAAGGATCGATGCTAGTGCCGCGGCAGGCATCGAGACCTGGTGGCGTGTACGTACCCACGTATCTCGGCGACGTCTCATGAGGTGAAATCCTTTACTGCAGTGCGGATCTGATCCGTTGTCTCGAACACCGTGGGGTCGGTCAGACGCACGATGTCCCCGCCCGGTGTGAGGAGGAAGCTCAGGGGCAGAACCGGTGGAGCCGACAGCGCGTTCTGGACGTCGCCGTCGTCGATGTAGTTGGGGTACCGAATGCCTAGTTCCGTGAGCAGCGCGGCCGCATCCTCGGGTCGGTCCTCGACGTCGATTCCGACGACCCGGATCGCGTCGGGTTCGGCGGCGTAGCTGTCGAGTACAGGCATTTCTGTGCGGCACGGGGCGCACCAGGAGGCCCAGAGATTGATCAGAGTCATCTCACCGCCCAGAGCGTCGGCGAGGTCGACTTCGGCGTCGTCGCCGATGCAGCTCGCCGTCACCCCGGCAAGTGGTCCGCGGCGTCCGGGCACCGGAACCGGGCACGGCGACATTGCTGGGTCCGCGGTGGCGGTGGCGGTGCCGGGGTGGGGCGGGCTGG
>JBPPMI010000126.1:0-6619 GCA_051305975.1 Solirubrobacterales bacterium | reverse complement strand
GGTGCCGTCGGTTTTCACGAGCTCGTACGCCACCGACGGCGCCGTCGCGACCAGATCGAGGTCGTACTCTCGCGCGAGGCGCTCGCGCACGATCTCCATGTGGAGCAGGCCGAGGACCCCGCAGCGGAAGCCGAAGCCGAGGGCATCGGAGGTCTCGGGCTCCCAGGAGAGGGCGGCGTCGTTCAGGCCCATCTTGTCGAGGGCGTCCCGCATGTCTTCGTACCGTTCGGTGTCGATCGGGAACAGTCCGCAGAAGACCATCGGCTTGACCTCGCGGTAGCCGGCCAGGGGTTCTGTCGCGGGGTTGTCGAGATCGGTCAGGGTGTCGCCGACCCGCAACTTGGCCACGTCCTTGATCCCGGTGATCACGTAACCGACCTCACCGACGTCGATCTCCTCGACCGAAGTCATGACGGGGCGGAAGAAACCGAGGTCGTCGAGCTCGGCCTCGGTGCCGTTCTGCATCGCCAGGATCGTCCCGTTCTTCTTGAACTTGCCGTCCATCATCCGGACGTAGGCGATGACGCCGCGGTACTGGTCGAACTCGGAGTCGAAGATCAGGGCTCGCGAAGGAGCTTTGCCGTCGCCACTCGGAGGCGGCACCCGTTCCACGATCGCTTCGAGCACCTCGGGCACCCCGAGTCCGCTCTTCGCCGAGATCTGGAGGATGCCTTCGGAGTCGATGCCGAGCAGGTCGGCCACTTCCCCGGCCACGCGTTCGGGCTCGGCGCCGGGCAGGTCCACCTTGTTCAGGACCGGAATCAGCTCGAGGCCGTTCTCGATCGCGAGATAGGTGTTGGCGACGGTCTGGGCTTCGACCCCCTGTGCGGCATCCACGACCAGCAGTGCGCCTTCGCAGGCGGCCAGGCTCCGGGAGACCTCGTAGGAGAAATCGACGTGGCCCGGCGTGTCGATCAGGTGAAGGTGGTAGGTCTCGCCATCCTTCGACTTGAACTCGACCCTGACCGCCTGCGCCTTGATCGTGATGCCACGTTCCCGCTCGAGATCCATCGAATCGAGGACCTGCGCACGCATCTTGCCCGGCTCGACTCCCCCGGTGATGTCCAGGATGCGGTCAGCCAGCGTCGACTTGCCGTGGTCGATGTGGGCGATGATCGAGAAGTTGCGAATGCGGTCCATTTGGACCCCTGAGTATGGCGAGCCGGGCGTTTCGGTGAAATTCAGCCGCAGAGGGCGGGATCGGGCTTGCCGTCGAGCCTGTAGATCACCGTCGGCTCCTCCCGTCTGATCTGAGTGACCGCGGGGTCATCCGCGATCCAGCCCGATTCCCGTGGGTACTCGCGATTCGGGGACGGGCGGTCCAGCGTCACCACCAGGTAGTCGTAGTCCCCGTCGGCGACGGCCTGGCGGAACTCCTCGCAGCTCTCGGCTTCGACGAATCCGGCGTGCTTCTCGTGGAGCCCGACGAACTGGACGTCGTTGCCGAGGCGTCTGCCGAACAGCGGGTACTGGCGAGTGGCGCTGGTCGCGATCGAGACATCGTCCACGCTCTGGGCCCATGCGAAGGCCTGGTTGAGCCCGGCCGTCGTGAAGTCCGGGTTCTCGTAACGCTTGTCGAAGTACGAGGTCTGGACGGCCTGACCGGCGAGGATCCCGACCAGCACCGTCGCCACGACGATCCCGGCACGGGGCCTTGTCCATCCGGACCGGTAGATCCGGGCGGCGATGACCAGAGTGAAGAAGAGCGCCGCGGCAACGACCATGCCGCCGAGGACCTGCCGGACCCCGGCCGAATCGCTGATCGCGATCGTAAACGGGGTAAGGAGAATGATCACGCCGATCACGAGCCACCTCAGGCCCGGCTGGCGTGGGCCGATAGCGCTGCCGAGCAGGGCCATCGCGACGGCCAGGGCCGGTGCCAGGTATCGCAGCCCGGAGACGAACCCGTTCGGCTCACCGGCCGGGCCGGAGGCAGAGGTCGGGGCCACCAGCCAGGCGAAGACGAGGGCCACGCCGACCGCGGCGCCGGTGCGGCGGGCCGGTCCCGAATCGCGGCTGAAGCAGAAAGCAAACGAAACGATTGCCAGCCCGGCGAGAACGATCCAGCCGTCGCCGAAGCCGTCACTGAGACCCGGTATGAACCAGTCGCCGATCACGTCGGTATCGGTCAGGTACCCCCACACGGAACCGGCGTCGCGGCCGCCGACGTCCTGGTCCGGGCCGGGCAGGCCGATTGGTCCGATGTGGTTGATCCAGGGCAGCGGGTTGCCGCTGTGGACCAGGTTGCGCAGGTAGAAGTAGAGCCCTCCGAGCGACAGCCCGCCGAGGGCCGTGAGGACAGCCCGGCGGCGGAGTACCGGCTGGGCCAGGACCACCGCGCCCACCGCCAGGGCCAGGGCGGCCGGCAGGAAGTTGACCTTCGTGCCGGCCGCGAGGCCCGCGGCGATCGCCACGACGAGCACGGGGCCGAGGGTCATCCGCCTGCCTCCCGCGGCCGAATTGACCAGGATCGCCAGCGCGGCAAGAACGAAGAAGGTGCCGACGATGTCGTTGCGTGCCTCTCCGGCCTGGTCGGCCATCGCGGCCGACGCAAGCACGATCGCAACTCCTGCCATCGAGATCGGGGCGCCACCGTAGGGCCTCCCGATACACCAGGCGGCGAGCAGGCAGCCGCCGAACCACCCGGCATTGATCATGAGCGAGGCGAGGTCGTTGCCGTAGGCGGACATGCCCAGGGCGTGGAAGAGCTCGGAGTTCTGCGGGTAGAACCAGCTGAGGAACTGCGGGGCGAGGTAGTGGAGCGAGAAGGTGTCTCCGGTCTGACTGATCCCGGCGGCGAACGGCCCGTGGTACCAGGTGGAATCGAAGCCGGTCATGCCGGTCCCGAACTTCAGGCGTACGCCGATCGAGAACGCACCGAAGGCGACGGCGGCGATCGCGAACCCTGTCCAGTTCAGCATCGTCGAGGCAGGAACATGAACGAGATGCGCGCTGCCACGCACGGCCGGGATCCGGTCCCCCCACCGCCAGATCGCTGCGGCTGCCACCGCCAGCAGGAGCAGCACCAGCCAACCGGACAGCAGCCCGAAGGTTCCGGGCAGGAGCGTCAGGAGGATGACCCCCATCGTCGCCAGAATGAGCGTCGCGGCCCAGGCGACCGGTCCGGTCCACCCCGGGAGCAGGCGGCTCCGCAGGGCCAGCCCTATGTAACCGGCGAGTCCGGCTCCGGTCAGAAGACCGAAGGTCCCGGCAAGGTACTGCGCGAAGCTCACGCGCGCCGCCGGACGAGGTTGACGACCTGCTCGAGCTCCGGCACCCGCAGGAGGCGGCACGAAGCAACGTAAGCGATGCCGCCCGTTGCCAGCGCGACCGAGATCGAGATGATCTGCCCGAACAGCTCACGGCCGACCAGGTGGTCGAGCAGGTCCCAGATCTCGTACGAGACCCCGGCCAGGACGGCCGAGGCGATCAGGATCCTCACGGTCGAGAAGATGAATGCCGGCGCTTCTATCCCCCCGATGCGCGGCCTGAGCAGCACGACCTGGGCGATGACCGATGCCGTCGTGGCAATGGCGGTGGCGGCGACGATCCCGGCAACGCCGAACGGCTCGTAGAGGAAGAACGAGGCGACACCGGTGATGGCCAGGTTCCCGCCGGCGATGGCCGTCGGGATCCACGGCTGCTGGAGGCCGAAGAAGGTGCGGCTCAGCAACAGGAACATGCCGTTGGTCGGAAGCGAGAACGCGAACCAGAAGAGCGCCGTCGCGACCAGCTCGGTCTGGGCCGGACCGAACTCGCCCCGCTCGAACACGATGCGGATCATCGGCTCGGAAAGGACCAGGATTGCGGCAGTGGCCGGGAGCAGCACGAACACGATCTGGCGCATCCCCTTGGCCAGCGTCTTTCGCAGGTTCTCGAAATCGCCGCGGGTCGCGAACCGCGCGAGCGTCGGAAACAGCACGGTCGCGATCGCCACCGAGAAGATGCCCTGCGGCAGCTGGTAGATGCGGAAGGCCTTGTCGATCGCCGCCGGGGCCTCGTCGCTGACGAGGCTGCCGAAGAAACTGTTGATCACCAGGTTGAAGTTGATCAAGCCCAGGCTGAGGGTCACCGGGACCATCAGGAGCAGGACCCGGCGCACGTTCGGGTCCTTGAAGTCGACTTTGAGCGTGAATTTGAACGGCGTATTGCGCAGGTCCCAGGTCGGGATCAGGAGCTGGACCAGGGTGCCCGCCAGGACACCGATCGCGTAGGCGTAGATCTGCTTGTCTTCGGAGAAGAGCGGCACCGTGGCGATGACCACGGCGATGATCGTCAGGTTCCAGAAGAGCGGCGAGATCGCGAACGCGCCGAAGCGGTCGTAACTGTTGAGGATGCCGACCACGACCCCGGTCACCCCGAGCAGGATCAGGATCGGGAACATGATCTGCGAGAGGACGATCATCAGCGACTCGGTCTCGCCGGTGAAGCCGGGCGCGAAGAACGGCATGAGGAATCCGGCGAAGAGCACGAAGAACGCAGTGATCGCACCGAGGACCATCGTGACCAGCAGGATCAGGGTCGACGCCATGCGGAAGGCCTCGCGGACCTTTCCCCGTTCGATCTGCTCGGTGAAGATCGGGACGAATGCCGGCTGGAGGGCGGCGTCGGCGAACAGGGCACGGATCAGGTTCGGCACCTGGAAGGCAACTGTGAATGCGGACATCGGCCCGGTAATGCCGAAGTAGCTCGCCGCGACGACCTCGCGTGCCAGTCCGGCCACCCGGGAGGCGGCGGTGGCGATCGAGAAGAACGCGGTGGACTTCGCAAGTTTTCCGGGACCGGCCTTCTTCGCCGGTTCAGCCGCCGGCTTCGACTTCGTTTCGGCTTCGACCAGTGCCTCGGTGAGCGGCGAGGCGACTCCGCCTTCCTCACCCATTTCCCCGCGGGAAGTCCAGAACCCGGCCGGTGGCTCCAGTTCCGGGACCGGCTCCGCTGCCGGCGCCGACGCAGGTTTTTCGGCCTCCGAAGCCGTTTCCGGGGGAGCGAGCCGTTCCGTGATCCGGCTCAGGGCCTCCTCCGCGCGTGCGGCAGCGGCCTCGAATGCGTCGAGTCCTGAATCCTCAGTCGGCTTGTTATGGGGGTCAGAGGGCTGTTCCAAGGTCGCTACCTATATAGTCGGCGACCGCTTGTGAGGGAATTCCCCCAACAGCAGGCAGACAAAGATCATGGCCAACATAGCCTCACAGAAAAAACGAATCCTTCGCACCGAGCGTGAGCGCGTCGAAAACCGACGCCTTACCAGCGCGATCAAGACCTACTTCACCCGGCTCGAAACCGCGGTGAAAGACGGCGATGCCGAATCTGTGGAAACCGAGCACCGCGTGCTCGTATCCAAGATCGACAAGGCCGTCCAGCGTGGCGCCATCCACCGTCGTAACGGTGCCCGCAAGAAGTCCCGTGCCGCCCGCGTCGCCACTGGCGCCGCAGCCGACAGCTGAGGAACCGTCTCGCAGCCCCATCACGAAAAGCCGGCTCAGCCGGTTTCTTTTGTTGCGGCGAGCAGAGCCAGGTCAAGGGCCAGTTCGTCCGGATACTCCGCCCCTCCACGGGTCCAGACTTCGAGGTCGGCCATCGCGATCGTCGCGCCACGCAGGGCCGCGATCGAAGCGCCCGAGAGTGAGTTGATCAGCTTGCGGGCCAGGAACGGTGGCATCGACAGTTCCCGCTCGATCTGGTTCGGCGCCCGCCCTGACTCGAGCAGGGCCGTCGCCTTGTTGGCCCGCCGTACCCCGGTCGAGGTCGGATAGACGACGCTGCCGGCGGTCGAGCCCTGGCTGATCAGTCCTTCCGCGATCATGATTGCTCGGACCCGGTCGCCGTCAACGAGTGCGTCACCAAGGGCGAAGTTGCTGGTCTGGGTCGAGTCGGCCACCATCTCGTCGAGGTCTTCGACGTCGACCCGCCCACCTTTCCCCGCCCAGAGCGACAGCCGGTCGAGCTCATTCGAGAGCCGGGTCAGGTTGTTGCCGAGGTGGGTGATCAGAAACCGGGCGGCATCGGGAGCCAGGTCGAATTCACGGGCCGTCGCAAGCCTGACCAGATGCCCCGGGAGTTCTTCAGCTTTCGGGGCAGAGAAGACCAGGACGTCACCACCCACTTTCTTGACGGCTTTGGTCAGGTCGCCGGGAACCTTGCCACGACTGATCAGCACGATCGTGGTGTCGGGTGGTGATCCGAGCAGAGCTTCGGTCACGCGTTCGGCCTGACGCTTGCCCCACTTCTCGATGCCATCGGCGAGTAGGTAACGGCGGGTCGGCATGAGCGACATCGCCCCTATCGAGTTGACCAGGGCGTCGGCATCGGGACTGCCCCGGCCTTCGGGCGGTTCGAAAACCTCGAGCGAAGCCGCCCCGCTGCCACTCTCGGCGCGCTTTCGGAGGCGGGTCCGGGTCTCGTCGATCTTGGCGATGTCGTCGCCATGGATCAGGTAGGCAGGTTTCATCTCGTCAGTCACAGGAGCATTGTCCCGCCTGAGGCGGCGGCGAGGAGCGTGAGCCCGCGAGACCACGAAAGTCCGGGACTATGTCGGACTTTCGTGGTCTCGGAGGCTTCGGGGTCCGGCTCATTGGCCTGTTTCCACCTCGTAGTCGTCCTGGCTCACGACGATCGAGATCGT
>JBPPMI010000125.1:0-11037 GCA_051305975.1 Solirubrobacterales bacterium | reverse complement strand
GAACCGGGATTGCCGTGGATGAAGACGACCGCCTCGGAGGCCTGGTTCGGTCCGGCCTGGAGCAGGCGGGTGGTGACGAGACCGACGGGACACGAACTCCATTCGGGCTGGACCGTCGAGCTCAAGGGCGGAGCGGTCCGTTCACCTTGGTCAGATGGCGAAGAACGCGATCGCGGCAAAGTGGGTAGCGGCCGCACCGATCACGAAGACGTGAAAGATCTCGTGGTAGCCGAAGTAGGTCGGGCTCGGGTTGGGACGCCCGGTGGCGTAGACCACGGCGCCGACCGTGTAGAGCAGGCCGCCGGGGGCGATCAGCAGGCCGGCCGCGATTCCGGCGGATCCGACGTGCGCGGGGAAGGCCAGCGCGCCGATCCATCCGACCGCGACGTAGATCGCGGCGCTCACCCATTTGGGGGAGCCGGTCCAGATCAGTTCGATGACGATGCCGAGGGCCGCTGCCGACCATACGGCGATCAGGATCGCGGTCGCCCAGGTGCCCGTCATCGTGAGCAGCGCGAACGGGGTGACGGTGCCGGCGATCAGCAGGAAGATCATCGAGTGGTCGAGCCGCCGCATGAGCATGCGGGCCTTGGTGGTCTTCCAGCTGACCCGGTGGTAGAGGGCGCTGGTACCGAAGAGGGCGCAGAGCGAAAGCGTGTAGATGCCTACCGCGAGCAGCTTGCGCGGGGTGTCGGCGATCACCAGGAGCGAGATGCCGAGGCCGAGCGAGAGGAAGAACGCCCATTCGTGGGAGACGCCGCGGAACTTGGGCTTGACGGCGTTGAACTTCTCCGCGGCCGAGTCCTTGATCGCCGAAGCTCGCTCGACCGTCGCGTCACGGGCGTTCCCGGCCTTCTCGAAAGCGTTGTCACGCGCGGTGGACGCCCGGTCGAGTGCGGCTTCGCGCCGTTCGGCGACTGTCATCTTCTCGCCGTGGCCCCCGCCGGCTGGTTCGTGTTCCTGGCTCACCATTCAATCGTACAGGTGGTGGGACTCAACCACCACATCTCGCAAAACCCGTAAAGTGATTTTGCTCCAAACACTATATATGGTGTACCAAGAAGGTGTCCGACGCCATTCCTAGTATAATTCCTCATGTGCTTTGCCCCAAATGCGGACATCAAGGTAGCCGGGTTCTCGAGTCGAGAAGCTCCGAAGAAGGTGCCGCCGTGCGCCGGCGCCGGCAGTGCTCGAACTGCGAGCACCGCTTCACTACCTACGAGCGTTACGAGCTCCAGGCTTTGTTCGTCCGCAAGCGGGACGGCTCACGCCAGCCGTTCGACCGGACCAAGCTGCTCGGCGGGCTGGAGCGGGCTTCGCACAAGCGTCCGGTGCCGTCCGAAGCGATCGGCAATCTGGTCAGCAGGATCGAGTCGGCTGCCGTCCGCTCTGGCGGAGAGATCAGCGCGGCGAGGATCGGCGAGATGTGTCTCACCGGACTCCGGCAGATCGACCAGGTCGCATACCTGCAGTTCGCTGCCGTCTACCGGCAGCTCGACGTCGAAGACGTACAGGCGGAACTTGACCGCCTCGCACCACCCGAAGCAAACCCGAACTTGAATTAGAAGCACGAAGGAACCCCGCATCACCAGTCAGAGAAACACCAGTCCCAGAACCACCCGTAACTGTTAAGCACCGAGGAGAGAGCGAGAAGCATGTCTGAAGTAGCAACCGAGTCACCGCGCGTAAACAAGAAGGGCGTCGTCGTCGAAAGGCGGCTCACCCGCGAAGGAGTCCACCCGTTCGACGAGGTCACCTGGGAAATTCGCGACGCCGTCATCGGCGATCCGGCGAATCCCGCCTTCGAGCAGCTGGGAGTCGAATTCCCCAGCACCTGGTCGCAGAACGCGACCAACATCGTCGCCCAGAAGTACTTCCGCGGCCAGCTCGGCACGGACAAGCGCGAGAACTCCGTCAAGCAGATGATCGGCCGGGTGGCCGGCACGATTGCCGGCTGGGGCCGCGAAGGTGACTACTTCGCCTCCGACGCCGACGCCGACGCTTTCGAGGCCGAACTCGCCGCGATCCTGCTCCACCAGGAGGCCGCGTTCAATTCGCCCGTCTGGTTCAACGTCGGTTTCGAAGAGAAGCCGCAGTGCTCGGCCTGCTTCATCCTCAGCGTCGAGGACACGATGGAATCGATCCTCGGCTGGAACACCAAGGAAGGCAACATTTTCCGAGGCGGCTCCGGCTCCGGCATCAACCTCTCCAACATCCGCGGCTCGATGGAGCCACTGAAGAAGGGTGGCACCGCGTCCGGTCCGGTCAGCTTCATGCGGGGCGCCGACTCCTGGGCCGGCACCATCAAGTCCGGCGGCAAGACCCGCCGCGCGGCGAAGATGGTAGTGCTGGACGTTGATCATCCGGACATCGAGCACTTCATCCGTTGCAAGGCCGACGAGGAGAAGAAGGCGGGCGCCCTGCGTGACGCCGGCTTCGACATGTCGATCGACGGGGAGGGCTTCACCTCGATCCAGTACCAGAACGCCAACAACTCGGTCCGCGCTTCCGACGAGTTCATGGAGGCCTGCCGCGACGACGCCGACTGGGACCTGCTGGCCCGCACCACCGGTGAGCCGACCAAGACCCTGCCGGCCCGCGACCTGATGAACCAGATAGCCAAGGCCGCCTGGGACTGCGCCGATCCGGGCATGCAGTACGACACGATCATCAACAGGTGGCACACCTGCCCGGAGTCGGGACGGATCAACGCCTCGAACCCGTGCTCGGAGTACATGCACGTCGACAACTCGGCCTGCAACCTGGCGTCGATCAACCTGATGAAGTTCCGTCGCGACGACGGTAGCTTCGACACCGACGGATTCAGTGCCGTGGTCGACACGGTGTTCCTCGCCCAGGAGATCGCGGTCGGCTTCTCGAGCTACCCGACGGAGGAGATCGGCGTCAACGCCAACGCGTTCCGCCAGCTCGGCCTCGGTTACGCCAACCTCGGCGCCCTGCTGATGTCGAACGGCATGCCGTACGACTCGGACGAAGGCCGGAACGTCGCCGCGGCGATCACCGCCCTGATGACCGGCCGCGCCTACCGGCGCTCGGCCGAGATCTCGGCTGCGATGGGCCCGTACGAGCACTACGGCCTGAACCGCGAGCCGCACAACAACGTGATGCGCATGCATCGCGACGCTTCTTACGAGATCGGTTCGGAAGGTGTCCATGGCGAACTCATGAACGCCGCCCGGACCGAGTGGGACGTGGCCGTCGCCACCGGTGAGGAGCACGGTTACCGGAATGCCCAGGCGACGGTGCTGGCCCCGACCGGAACTATCAGCTTCCTGATGGACTGCGACACGACCGGCATCGAGCCGGACTTCTCGCTGGTCAAGTTCAAGGAGCTCGTCGGTGGCGGCAGCATGACCATCGTCAACAAGACCGTTCCGATGGCGCTGCGCAACCTCGAATACTCCGAAGCCGAGATCAGTCAGATCGAAGCCCACATCAAGGAGAACAACACGATCGTCGGCGCTCCCGGCCTGAAGCAGGAGCACCTCGAGATCTTCGACGTGGCGGTCGGTGAGCGGGCCATCTCGCACATGGGCCACATCGACATGATGTCGGCGACGCAGCCGTTCCTCTCGGGCGCGATCTCGAAGACGGTCAACATGCCGAACACGGCGACCGTCGAAGACATCGCCGAGGCGTACACCCGCGGCTGGGAAGGCGGCCTCAAGGCCCTCGCGATCTACCGTGACGGCTCGAAGACCGCCCAGGCGCTGCGCACCGACGCCCAGGACGAGAAGGAGGCGCCGGCCGGCGAGACCTCCGGCGCTCCCGAGGTCCCGGCGCGTCACCGCATGCCGAAGACCCGCCAGTCGGTCACCCACAAGTTCTCCGTCGGAGGGCACGAGGGTTACATCACGGCCGGCAAGTACAGCGACGACTCGGTCGGGGAGATCTTCCTGACCGACATCGGCAAGGAAGGTTCGACGATGCGGGGCATGATGAATGCCTTCGCCACCGCGATCTCCCTCGGCCTCCAGTACGGGGTGCCGCTCGAGGTGTTCGTCAACAAGTTCAGCTACATGCGGTTCGACCCGGAAGGCATCACCGGCAACCCGGAGATCCCGTTCGCCAAGTCAATGCCGGACTACATCATGCGCTGGCTCGCCTCGCAGTTCATCGATGACCCGGACTTCCTCGAGGAGCAGGGCATCATGACCCAGGAGGTCCGCAACCGTAAGGAAGCCGAGAACACCGGCATCAACCTCGGCAACGGATCGGGAAACGGCGGCGGTAGCGGCAACGGCGGGAACGGAAACGGCGACCACGCGGAGCCCGTCGCCGACACCGGCGGCACCTCGGTGCCGGCCGGAGCGGCCCTGACCGATGACGTGCCGGTGACCCCCGCAAAGCTCCACATCACCAAGGGGGCCGCGGAACTGGGCCCGGCCTGCGACCAGTGCGGAGGCATGATGCAGCGGACCGGCAGCTGTTACACGTGTTCATCGTGCGGAAACAACACCGGTTGCGGCTGATCACCAGTCACATCTGCGTTTCAGGAAGCCCCGGCAATCGCCGGGGCTTCTTTTTGCCCGTTACCCCCAGCGGAGCCTTTCCACATCTATACATCTGATTAGTGGTACACTTGTTCCCATGGACATGCCAAGACCACTTCCAGATCCTCTGATCGAGATGATCGCCCAGCGCTTCCGCGTCATCGGGGAACCGATGCGAATCCGCCTCCTCGACACCCTCCGTGACGGTGAGATGACCGTTGGCGACCTCGTGAAAGCCACGGGGGCAACCCAGCAGAACGTCTCCAGGCACCTCGGCGTCCTCCATCAGGCGGGCATCGTGAACCGTCGGAAGGAAGGCAACTTCGTCCGCTACAGCATCGGTGACGAGACGATCTTCGCCCTCTGCGAACTGGTCTGCGGCGGCCTACGCGACCAGGTGTCAGAACTCGACCAGATCCTCGCCGGGGAGGCATCATGAGCACCCCGGAAACAAGTTGCTCACGGACCGGTGGAGCTTGGCCACTCGAACGGGTGCTTTTCGCGATAGCCGGATCGATGACGCTGGTCAGCGTCCTCCTGGTCGCCCTCGTTTCCCCCTGGTTCCTGCTCCTGACCGCTCTGGTCGGCGTGAACCAATGGCTCTACGTCGCTTTCGGCGCCTGCCCGGCGTCATTCGTACTGCGCCGCGCATTCAGGTTGCGCTCGGCGATCTATCCCGGATAAGGAACCTCCAAATGAACGCTTCGAATCAGCACGGTCCGATCGGCCGACTTGGTCGCTACATGGCCACACACTTTCGGCAGGTCGCCCTCGGCTGGCTGGTACTCGCCCTGGTCCTGGGGTTCTTCGCACCCCGCGTTGAGCACGCCCTTTCCGGGGCCGGCTGGGAGGCCACCGGTTCCGAGTCGGTGGACGCACGCCAACTGATCGACGAAAATTTCCAGGGCCTGTCCTCGAGCGCCCTGATGGTGGTCATCCATTCTCCGGACCAGGTGGCGGGCGATCCCGCCGTCAAGCGCACGATCGCACAGACGGAAGCGGTCCTGGGGGCCGACTCGAGGGTGAGTACGGTCGTCCACCCGCGGCCCGGAATCTCGATCTCCCGCGACGGCCACACCGTGATCGTCCAGGCTGGCGCCGCCTCCGACTCGAACACGATGGTCCGTGCCGCCGATGACCTGAAAAGCGAACTCCGCGACCTCGAAACCCCCGGTGTCGAGGTCTCGCTGACGGGAGCCAGCGGCATGTGGTCGGACTTCAACACTGCCAACCGCGACGCAATGCTGAAGAGCGAGCTGATCTCCTGGCCGGTGACGCTGATCATCCTGGTGCTCGCCTTCGGGTCCCTGGTCGCGGCCGGGCTGCCGTTGATGCTCACCATCCTTGGACTCGTTGCGTCCGCCGGGTCGCTCTACCTGGGCACCCAGGTGCTCGACATCTCGATCTGGGCCATGAACTTCGCGCTCATGTTCGCCCTGGCCCTCGGCATCGACTACGCGCTCTTCGTCGTTTATCGGTTCCGCGGAGCTCTGTTCAGCTCCCACGAGTCGGTCGAGGACGCGGTCGCCGAGACGATGGACACCGCTGGCAAAGCCGTGCTGTTCAGCGGCATCACGGTGCTGATTGCTTTGACCGCGGTGATGCTCGTCCCGTCACCGGCCTTCCGTTCGATGGCTCTCGGGATCATGGTCTCGGTGGTCTTCATTCTGGCCGCGACCCTGACCCTGCTTCCAGCCGTGCTGGGCAAACTCGGATCCCGGATCGACAAGCTGTCCCTGCCATGGGTCCATTCAGGCGAGCACCGATCGCCCCGGTTCGCGGCCTGGGCCGAGCGGCTCTGGCGCCGGCCCTTCGCTTACGGCGCCATCTCGCTGATCGCCCTGCTGGCACTCGCCTTTCCGGTGATCGGTCTCGACACCGGCATGCCTTCGATCAAGGTTGTCCCGACCGACGACAGCTCCCGAGTCGGTTACGGGCAGGTCCAGGACGCCTTTGGTCCGGGAGCCCCCGGGTCGCTCCAGCTCGTCGCCGCGCAGTCCGATTCGGCCCGGGTCGTCGCCGTCGCCAATGAGGAACCGGGCGTCGCGCAGGTCATGGCTCCGCAGCCGGGATCCGGGGGACGCACCTTGGTGCCGGTCGTGCCGACGACCGATCCCTCCGACCCGGCCACGGCCGGCACCATCGACCGTTTGCGGGAGGACCTCCCCCCGGGAGCGCTCGTAGGCGGTGCGGTGGCGGAGAACCACGACCTCGAAACCCTGCTCTCCGAGAAGACCCCCCTGGTCATCGGCGTCGTGCTGGTGCTCGGCTTCCTCCTGCTGCTGGTCGCCCTTCAGGCGCCGGTGGTCGCCGCGGTGGGTGTCCTCACGAGCCTGCTTGGCACCACCGCGGCCTTCGGGGTTGCGCGGCTGATCTTCCAGGACGGTCACCTCAGTGGATTACTCGGGTTCGAATCTCAGGGCTTCCTCGACGCCTGGGGCCCCGTGTTCTTCTTCGCCATGATCTTCGCGATCTCGATGGACTACACCGTCTTCCTTCTCTCGAGTGCAAAGGAACACTGGGACAAGAACCACGATGCGAAGGAGGCCATGGTCGGCGGCCTCGCCCACAGTGGGCGGGTCATCTTTGCCGCCGCGGCCGTTATGGTCGCCGTCTTCTTCACTTTCGCCCTGTCCGGCCCGCTCCCGCCGAAGGAGATGGGGGTCATCCTTGGCGTGGCGGTGCTGCTCGACGCGTTCCTGGTGCGCCTGCTCCTGCTGCCCGTACTGCTACGGCTACTCGGCGACCGGGCCTGGTGGCTGCCGGACTGGCTCCGCCGCATCCTGCCCGACGTCAGGTTCGGACACGGCTAGTCGAGTCCGGTCTGACGGATGGTGAGGTTCAGGCGCCCGCCGGTCAGCCCGCACCCGGGGTCCGCGGTGCCCGGCACTACCTTCGTCACTCCGTGGAATGCGTATCTGGATTCGCGGCCGAAAACGAAGAGATCGCCTGATCTGAGTTCGACATCCGTCCATGGTTTGTTGCGGTTCTCGGTGTTGCCGAAGCGAAAGATGCAGGTGTCGCCGAGGCTGATCGAGACCACCGGGGCGTCCGACGTCTCGTCCTTGTCCTGATGTAGGCCCATCTTCGCTGCCTCATCGTAGAAATTGAGCAGGACCGCGTCGGGTTCGTAAGCGTCAGCCTCCGCCTGGTCGCCGTAGGCGTCGCCGATGCCGTGTTTCGCCAGCAGCGACAGCTCGGCCGGGAACGGTGCGACCGGCTGGCCGTCGAGATCGTCGGCCGTGCGCGAGTACCGGTAGGGCAGCCAGTGCCATCCCATGCTGAACATCTTCACCGACATCTGGCCACCCCGGCCCACCTTCGGGTGACGCATCGGCGCCGGCCCCCGGGCCCATTCGCGGCAGCTCGCGACAAGGTCGCGCTGCCCGGCCGTACTCAGCCAGCCCGGGATGTGGACGGCACCGGGGGCGATCTCCAGAGGTTCGGTATTGAAAAGCGCGTCGTCGATCCAACGCATTCTCCCAGCCAGGCCGTCACACGGGCTATACTGGATTGATTAAACGTATATCCGTATTTCTTACGGATTCCTGTTGCGGGTGGGTCCGAGATACTCGGACGCCGAGATCGATAGCCGGTCACGAGCAGGGAAACAGTGGCTGAATGAATTCGGATTACGGCAGAGAGATAAGCGGACTCACAGGCGCCCGCCGGCGATGGATCAGGGCAGGCTTCATGCTGGTCCTGGTGGGGCTCGGGCTGCTGGCGGTTGCCACGCTGAGCCGCCCCGACGACCTGATTCTCTACGACGCCTCCTTCTATGGAACCCTCCTGATTGCCGCTCTCCTCTGCGGGGCCCGCGCCCGCTGGGTCGAAACCGAGCGGACCGCCTGGACCATGATGACCCTGGTCCTGGTATCCGATCTGATCGCCAACGTCATCTACGAAGCTCTCGACTACCCGTTTCCGTCGGTGGCGGACGTCCTTTGGGTGGCTTCGTACGGTTTCCTCATCGCCTCGCTGCTTTCGCTCGGACGGCGGCGCCTCGGCCGCATCGGCCGGGTGGTCTGGCTCGACGGGCTGATCGCCGTACTGACGCTTTCGGCGCTGGCCGCAGCCTTCGTCCTGCCGCCGATCGTGGATGCCCTGACCGACGAGCAGCTGGCCTCGATCGCGACCCTGGCCTACCCGCTCGCCGACATCATCGTCCTGGCCACTGCCTTCGTCATCTTCGCGGTCAGCCGCTGGCAGGCTTCCCTCGGCTGGTGGGCGATCGTCGGCGCCGCCCTCCTCTGGGCGGTCGGCGACGCGTGGTACAGCTACCTGGAGGCCATCGGGCTGTACTACCCGGCAGTCGACCTCACCTGGCCGGCTGCCGCCCTGCTGCTCGCCCTGGCTGCCTGGTCGCCATCGCCGGCTCCATTGAAGGACCCCGCGGTCGACTGGCGGGCAGGTTCGCTGGCCTCGATCTGTGGTCTGTTCGCACTCGGCCTGTTGATCCTCGACCACTTCGACCCCCTGAACGACGCCTCTTTCTATCTGTCGGTGCTGGCGATGGGTGGGCTCGGACTCCGCCTGGTCCTGGCCCACCGGGAGAACGACCGGCTGCTGAAACTCGCCCACACCGACCCCCTGACCGGCATCCACGGCCGTGGCCGGCTGGTCAGCGACGCCGCCCAGCTCGAGGCCTCTGGGCGCCCCGTCACGGTCGCGCTCTTCGACCTCGATGGCTTCAAGCTCTACAACGACAGCTTCGGCCATGCCGCCGGCGATGCTTTGCTGATCCGCATGGCCCGTCGCCTTGCCGACGCGGTTGACGGATTCGGCGACGTCTACCGGATCGGGGGCGACGAGTTCACCGTATTGCTCTGGGGCGACCTCGACGAAACTGCCAGGTTGGTGGGACGCACCGACTTCGCGATGTGCGAGCGGGGAGACGGCTTCGACATCCGGGCTTCGAAAGGGCTTGCGCAGTACCCGGCAGAGTCTCCAACCATCGAGAGTGCGATAGCCCTTGCCGACGAACGGATGTACCTGGACAAGGCGAGAACGGGGACTTCCGCCCGAAACCAGGTCCACGAGGCTCTGGTGCGATCGCTGCGGGAGCGGGAACCCGATCTGGCCGACCACACCGACGGCGTTCGGAGACTCGTGGTTCGCGTGGCGCGCAAATTCATGGAACTTCCCGGGGACGTCGACGTGGTCGAACGTGCAGGACAACTTCACGATGTCGGGAAGGTCGCGATCCCTGACGCGATCCTCCACAAGCCCGGCCCTCTCGACGATGAAGAGCGAGCCCTGATGCAACAGCACACCCTGATCGGCGAAAGAATCATCAGTACGTCACCGGCGCTGGTCCCCATCGCGACCCTGGTCCGGAGTTCCCATGAACACTGGGACGGGACTGGCTATCCGGATGGGCTGGCCGGGGAAGATATCCCGCTCGGCTCGCGGATCATCATTGCGTGCGACGCTTTCGACACCATGACCAGCGACCGCCCGTACCACACGCCGAAGACCGAATCCGAGGCGATTGCCGAACTCAGGCGCTGCGCAGGAAAACAGTTCGATCCCCGCGTCGTGGACGCTCTGATCGCAGTGCTCGAAGAGCGACTGGCGGAAGCCCTGGCGAACTGAGCTAGGTACCGGTGGCCGAGAAGTGCTGGTAGTCCTTTGTTCCTGACCAGTAGCCGCCCCACTCCCAGCCGATCCCCGCGAAAGCGCGCACGACCTTGCCGCCAGGGGTGATCATCCCCTTCCGGTGAGGTCGCCGTTTGGCGAAGGCGCGGCCATTCGGCGGGGACACGTAGCTGCCCGAGACGTACGGGTTCTCGACCGTGTTGAGGTCGATTGCGAGGCCATAGGCATGCTGTGACCAGACGCCTGGCTGCCCGGACACCTCCCGGCAATTGAAGGCGGACGTGTTGTCCGCCCGCATCGAGCGACGGTCATCGGATCCGTACGCGTCGACGAGGCGCATGCGGCGGATCGCGAAGCGGAGTTCGAAGAGGCGTCGCATCACCCGCAGCATCGGCCGGGCGTGTCCGGCGTTGACCATCAGGTATCCGCGGCTGACCTCACGGTCGAAGTTCCAGTGGCGGACCCGGAGCAGTCGCAGGCCCGAGATCGGCACCGGGCACCCGCGATGCCACGAGTTGCCGGTGATCCGCTTGCGGAGGTCGCGATCGATCCGCTCGACCGAACCCCTGAACTCCGGCGGCGAAGCCCTGGGTGCGGTCCCGCCTTCGGCGCCGGTGGCTCCGAAGGCCACCGCCACGACCACGAGGGCGAGGCCGGCCAGACCGAGGCGATTCCGCAGGGGCGCACGCATCGGCGAAGCCTAACGGGGGACGATTCCCGGGCTCCGCCTCCGGGCTTCAGCGACCGGAGAGCTTCATGGCCCGGGCCACCACGTCGTAATAGCGGACCGGGGCGATCCGGGCCATCAGGTCCACGATGACCGCGTCGCCCCCGACCCGGATCCGGGGCTTACCGGCTTCGATCCCGCTCTGGATGATCTGCGCCGCCTTCTCGGGAGTGGCCCGGGCCACCGATGCGAACTTCT
>JBPPMI010000124.1:0-2051 GCA_051305975.1 Solirubrobacterales bacterium | reverse complement strand
GCGGTAGTACGGCTTCAACACCTCGGCGGTCGCGGGATCCTCGACGATCTCGGCGACGCGGCGACGCAGCCGCTCCATGATCTTGAAGTCCTCTTCTTCCCGGAACGCCATGATCTGCTCGATGGTGACCGAGGCGGGATCCGCGCTGGCCGCGATCCGGGCAGTCAGGTTTCGCCCGAGTTCGGTCCAGAAGTCGCAGACCAGATCTGGTTCACCGAACACCACACCGACGAACGGTGACCAGTTGTGGAAGTTGCGCTTGCGCTCCTCCTGCCAGCCGGACTGCAGGGATGTGACCCAGGCCGGATCGGTCGGCGGGTTGGAGCGCTCGTCGACCGAGGACGGCGTGCGCTGAAAGACGAAGAGCTGCTGGGCATCGCGGCCCAGGTGCGGCACCAGCTGGATTCCGGTCGCTCCGGTGCCGACGAGGGCGACCCGCTTGTCGGCCAGTTTGTGCAGTCCGCCGTCGGCGTCACCGCCGGTGTACTCGTAATCCCATCGTGCGGAGTGGAATACATGCCCGGTAAAGTCCTTGATGCCCGGGATGCCGGGCAACTTCGGCCGGTTGTAGGACCCCTGCGCCATGACGACGAACCGGGCCCGGATGGCATCGCCGCGGTCGGTGCTGATCTGCCAGCGTTGCGAA
Organism: Solirubrobacterales bacterium; assembly: GCA_051305975.1. GTDB lineage: Bacteria > Actinomycetota > Thermoleophilia > Solirubrobacterales > 70-9 > 67-14. The sequence goes on along the minus strand of JBPPMI010000124.1, from coordinate 1,405 downwards.
TCATCGACCCAGCGCATATCGCGCACTTGGGTCGAGAACAGCGCACCGTCGTAGAGGCCAAAATGCTTACCGATATTGCGGCAGTGCTGGAAGATCTCGGCGCCGTCGGCGAACTTCTTGCTCGGCATGAAGTCGAGTTCTTCGAGCAGCGGGATGTAGCAGTAGGCGTCGTTGTCGCACTGGATTCCCGGGAAGCGGTTCCAGTACCAGACACCACCGAAATCGCCGGCCATCTCGATGACGCGGATGCCCTCGACGCCCGCCTTCTTCAGATACGCGCCGGCCAGCAGGCCCGCGAAACCGCCGCCGAGGATGACGACGTCGGCGTCCTCGACGATCGGATCCCGCTCGGTCACCGTCGTATACGGGTCGACCTCGGCGAACTCGGCGAAATCACCTTCCAGTTCCAGGTACTGGTCGGCACCTTCGGTGCGCAGCCGTTTGGCCCGCTCGGCGGCGTACCTCTCCCGGATCGCCGGAATGTCGATATCAGTAGGCGTATCGGTCGGTCCGCAGGTGTCTTGGGTCGTCACGCCAGCGCCTTCTCCGGCATTCCGGCGGGATGCAGCGGGGCCGCCAACTCGTGCACGGCGGGCAGCACTTCCTGGGCGAACAGTCTGGTGCTCTCCATCGCATCCTCGTACGGCATGCTGCCGAACTGCGGAACGATGGTCACCTCGGAGAACGAGCAGGCAACTTGCGCGGCCTTGAGCTTCTCGAAGACGACCTCGGGCGTGCCGATCAGCAGGTTGGAGGCGTGGTATCCGGGCGGGCCGCCCTTCTTCTGGTCGCCGGTCACCGAGGATGCCAGCACGGCTGTCGCGGTGGCCTCGCGGGCCGCGTAGGCCTCATATCCCTTGACACCCTTGAAGTTCGAGGAGTCCGCGAAACCGTAGTGCACGTTCACATCCCGGTTGGCCGTCCAGATCCACTGCTCGGTCAGCGCGGCCAGCTTCTCGTCTTCCTTGCCGGTGACGTACATGAACATCACGTTCTTGGGCTGACAGGGCTCGAAACCCTCTTCGGCGCGGAAGGTGTTGACCTTGCGGACCTCTTCGCCGGCATCGCTGATCGGCTTGTTGCCGACGAACAGCGGCACCATGCCGCGCCGGGACAGGATTTCCAGCGATTCGGCCGTCGAGGAGGAGCTGAAGATCCGGGAGAACAAGTCCTTGCTGATCGGTTCGGGCCGCAGCGACATCTCCGGGAAGCTGAAGATCTCCCCGTCGTAGGAGAACCGCTCACCGCTGAAGGCGAGTTCGAGGATGTCGAGTGTCTCGTTGAAGCGCTGCCGGCTCTGCTCGCGGGGCACGCCGACGGCGTCGAACTCGCTCTTGGACACACCGCGGCCGATGCCGATGGTGTTGTACCGACCGTTGGAGACGATGTCGAGGTAGGCGATCTG
>JBPPMI010000123.1:0-13938 GCA_051305975.1 Solirubrobacterales bacterium | reverse complement strand
CTCTCCATGATCGAACTCCAGTCTCATTCAGTTGTCTCTGATGGCCAGCTCGAACCGGCGGGAGTCGTCGAGAAGGCGGCCGAAGCGGGCGTCGAAGTGCTCGCCCTGACCGACCACGACGGGGTCGCCGGTGTGCCGGAAGCAATCGAGGCCGGGGAGCGGCTCGGGGTGGAGATCGTCCCCGCGATCGAGATGTCCTCGGTCCACGAGTTCGCCGAGGACCTCCACATCTGTGGCTACTGGATCGACATCGAGAAGATGCAGCCCGCCTGTGACCGTGCCCAGGAGGAGCGCCGGACGCGGGCGAAGGAGATCATCGACAACCTGAACGGCTTCGGTTTCGACATCAGCTTCGAGGACGTCGAGCGCGAGGCCGGAGGCGCCGATGCGATCGGCCGCCCCCACATCGCCCACGCGGCCGGAGCGGCCAACAACATGGGCCCGTTCTTCGAGGAGTACCTGGTGCCGGGAGCCAAGGCCTTCGTCTCCCGCAGGTGGCCGACGGCCCAGCAGGCCTGCGAGATCATCAAGGAGGCGGGAGGGGTCGCCGTGATTGCCCACCCGTACTGGGACGTGAAGGACCCGGAGCAGGTCGAGTCCCTGATCCGCTCCCTGGACATCGGGGGAATCGAGGTCTACTACCCGAGCCACACGAAGAAGCAGACGGAGCACCTGCTCAATCTGGCTCAGGAACTGGGAATCAGCGCAACGGCCTCATCGGACTACCACGGACCAACCCACAAAACGTTCAGCAGGTTCGGCGCCTACCAAACGTACGATCTAGGAGAGCCAGAAGTCCCACCAAAGCCCTGACAGGAGACTGGGTGCGTTTCGAGCACCTATGGTGTCCGGCCTGCACCCAGTCTCAGCGCTTGGTGGCGTTCGAAGGAGAATCGGACCAGGTCCATTACCTCTTCGATCTCCCGGGTGACCATCCAGTGCGAGAACCGGTGGAAGCCATAGCCGGCCCGCTTCAGACGGTTCTCTTTGCGAATGTCTTTGTCTCGGGTCATCCGCCCCTGATGAAATTCGTATCCATCAACCTCGATGATCAGATTCGCTTCCGGCCAAAAGAAGTCGACCTCTTCCCCGCAAACGATTGAGTTGATGAGGGGCTTTCCAAAGCCGCGGCTCTGACACTCCTCATTGAAGAGAATTTCCAAGTCCGATCTCGACATCGCGATTTCTGGGTGGCGAATCGCGACGAGGTCCCTGAACGTCGCGAAGCCCTTTCGGCCCGGCCCGCAGCCTATGCAGTGGAGGAGTTCGTCCTTGCTGAGTAGCTTTTTACGGTCTGCTCTGTTGAATGCCGATCGAAGGCCGTCTGGCGGCAGAACGGCGGCGAGGTCGAGCAGGGTTCTGGCTGGCGAGGTCACGAGAATGCCGGACTTTCGTCGGACGTGTTCCACGGGCAGGTATCTAGTGCGGACGGTTCTGAGCGCCCGTCGGCTAGACGTTCCCGGCGGCGACAGATTGCGAACGGACGATCGCCGACTGTGCGGTCTGGTCGTTTCCACGGTTCCGTGCCAGTCCAGAAAGTCCCAGAGTGCGGCGGCACTGCGGCGGGCCAGTACCGAACCGTGCCCAGAGGCAAGCACGCCAGCCATTTGAAAACCCAGCTCAGAAGAAACTGGACGCCCAAGCGCGAACACACCAGTGCAGACAGGCAGGAGCTTTCTGGCTTTGATGCGCTTGGTTATGGCCGTGGTCGAGACGCCGGCAGAAAGCAGCTGGCGGCGAGTCAGTAGCCCGTGCTGTCGCCGCGATACTCCCAAGGCGAGATCGGTGACTTCCACGCTTCTGGGAGAAACATCGCCTGACTCTTGCAGATCGGCTTTCGATGGCGATTTCATCGCCCAATACTTCTGAAATGAGAAAGACGAATGTGGAACAGGACTTACAAATCAGTCCTGGAAGGCCGACGAGTTCGTCAATCCCACGAGACCGGGTGCGTTCCTGGCACCATAGGTGTCGAAAACGCACCCAGTCCCCCGTTGGACCTGCTTAACGACGAAGGGCGGCACCTGGCCGCCCCTCGCTTGATGCTGCTCGGCGCTGCGCGCCTTGCTCTGGTGCTACGAAGCTACTGCGGCCGGGATCAGCTCTCGCTCTTCCAGGTACTGGATCAGGCGAGCGGCCGACTCTTCCGGGCTCTCGGCTTCGGTGTGGATCGTGACCTCGGGGTTCTCCGGGGCCTCGTACGGGTCGGAGACGCCGGTGAATTCCTTGATCTCGCCCGAGAAGGCCTTGGCGTACAGGCCCTTGACGTCGCGCTCGGCGCAGGCGTCGACGGAAGCCTCGATGTAGACCTCGATGAACCGGTCGCCCATCATTTCGCGGGCCTCGTCGCGGATCTGCTTGTAGGGCGAGATCGCGGCGGTGATCACCGGGGTGCCGTTGCGGGAGAGCAGGTCGGCGACGAAGGCGATGCGGCGCACGTTGGTGTCGCGGTCTTCCTTCGAGAAACCGAGACCCTTCGAGAGGTTCTCGCGGACGATGTCGCCGTCGAGGATCTCGAGGCGCGAACCGCGGGCCTTCAGCTCAGTGGCGAGCAGCTCGGAAATGGTGGTCTTGCCGGCACCCGAAAGGCCGGTGAACCAGAGAGTGAATCCTTTGTCTGACATTTGTTCAGTCCTCCTTGTAAGCGTCGATCAGAATCTGGGCAACCTCGGGACGGGAGAACTCCGGCGGCGGCATCTCGCCTTCGCCGAGCATCTCGCGGACCTTGGTTCCCGAAAGGAACAGGTGGGAATCAGCGTCATGCGGACAGGTTTTGCCGGAAGCAAGTCCCTCGCACTTGTGGCACCAGAAAGTGTGCTCGAACATCAACGGCTCGATGCCGAGTTCGTCGATGTCGATGTCGTCGAAGATCTCCTGAGCGTCGTAGGTGCCGTAGTAGTCCCCGGCACCGGCGTGGTCACGACCGACGATGAAGTGGGTCGCGCCGTAGTTGCGGCGGACGATCGCGTGGAGGACGGCTTCGCGCGGACCGGCGTAATGCATCTTGGCCGGCTTGACGCCGAGGACCACACGGTCGCTCGGGTAGTAGTCCTCCATCAGGACTTCGTAGCAGCGCATGCGAACGTCGGCGGGGATGTCGCCGGCCTTCGTCTTGCCGATGAGCGGGTGGATGAACAGCCCGTCACAGGTCTCGAGCGCGGCCTTGGTCAGGTACTCGTGGGCCCGGTGGATCGGGTTACGGGTCTGGAAGGCGACGATCTTCTTCCAGCCACGGTCGGCGAAATCCTTCTTCGTCTCAGCCGGGGTCTGGTAGCGGCGCATGAAAGCTTCTTCGTGGTCCGGCAGCGCGTCGACCTGGATCGGCCCGGCGATGCAACGCGTGCCCTCTTCGTAGATCGCGGCGACACCGGGATGCTCGGTGTCTTCGGTGCGGTAGACCTCTTTGGCCTCGCGGGCCAGGTCACGCTCGAAGATCTCCTCGACTGTGATCGAACCGAGGGCCTTGCCTTCGTCGGAGGACAGGGCGACGACGTCTCCGCGGACGCATTCGAGATCGGTCGGGAGGGTGATCGGGATCGGCCAGTAGTCACCGGCGGCGGTCCGCATGTCGGAGCAGACGCTGTTCCAGTCGGCGGAGCCCTGGAATCCGGTCAACGGGGCGAAGCCGCCGTTTCCGATCATTTCGAAGTCAGCGGTCTGCCGCTCCGAGAGAGTCAAAGTCAATTCAGTCATGTTCACGCTTCCGTATGAAGTGTTTGTTGACAGGGAAAGTTCAAAAAGTTAGGCGAGCAGGGTAACCGGTCTGGCGCCAGCGAGCGGTCTCGCCACCGGGCAAACCCGGAGATCGGTGCTAATTGATCCCGCATTCGGTCTTGCCGGATCCGGACCATCGCCCGTCACGGGCGGACTGGCCGGGGACGACCGGGCGGGTGCAGTGAGTGCAGCCGATCGACGGATAACCCTGGTCATGCAGTGGGTTGTAGGGGACGTTGTGCAGGTTCAGGTGGTTCCAGACGTCGCGCTCGGACCAGTCGGCGATCGGGTTGAGCTTCCAGATGTTGAACTTCTTGTCCCAGGCGAACTTGCGGGTATTCGCGCGGGTGGCCGAGTCGGCCCGGCGCACGCCGGCAACCCAGGCATCGACCGTGCCGAGCGCGCGGCGCATCGGCTCGACCTTGCGGATGCCGCAGCAGGCGTCCGGGTCACGGTTCCAGAGCTTGTCGCCGTACTCGGCAGTCTGCTCCTCGAGGGTCAGGTTGTGCCACCGCTCGAACTTCACGTTGAAGTGCTCTGCGAGCCGGTCCCGGGTCTCGTAGGTCTCGGGGAACAGCACGTCGGTGTCGAGGTAGAAGAAACGGGCCTGCTGGTTGATCTCCGTGGCGAGCTGCATGACCACCGAGCTCGTCTTCTGGAACGAGCAGGCGATGTACATGTCCTGGCCGAACTGGTTGAAGGCCCACTCGAGCACCTCGGAAGCCGTCTTCGACTCGAGTTCCTCGGCGACGGCCTCCTCGTCGAAGCGGGCGTGGAGCTTCTCCTGGTCTTCGACCGGGGGGCTGATGGCGGTTGTTGGTTCCATTCGGAGTGCGCGAGCCGGCAGGGCTAGATCGCGCATTCCCCTTCGCCACGCTCGACCTTGTACGGGTCCGAGCGGTTCCAGTCGATGAAGTCCTGCATCGTGTCGAGGTTGAAGTCGACCGGCAGGGTCAATTCCTTGACCGCTTCCTCCATGTGGGCGGTGCCGACGCGCTCGATGTAGTCGTTGAAGACTTCGCCGTCCTCGCGCTCGGACTCATACAGGCGGACCCAGCGCTCGACCGCGTCCGGTACCCGCTTGGAGGGGAGCCGTGATTTGAGCCTGGTGCCGAAGATGACTTCGCCGTCGATGTACTTGCCGCCGAGATGGGGCACGTACGCCGGCAGCACTCGGCCGCCGACCTTGAGCGAAGCTCCGTAGAAGCCGATGTTGGCGATGTGGTGCTGGCTGCAGCCGTTCGGGCAGCCGCTCATCTTCACGTGGATCTGGCGGGTCAGCGGGTCGTTGATGTCCATCGAATCGAGCCGCTCCTGGACCGCCTTGTTCAGACCCATCGAGCTGGTGATGCCCATCTTGCAGCTGTCGGTGCCGGGGCAGCTGACCACGTCGGTGATGCGGCGCGGTCCGACGTCGTCAAGTCCGAGTTCGCCGAGCCGCTTCCACACGTCATAGAGGTCCTCGTCGCGGACCCAGCGGAGGACGAAGTTCTGCTGGACGGTGGTCCGGCCGAAGCCTCCGGTGAAGTCCCGCATGATCTGGCCGAGGCCGCGGAACTGTTCCGGGGTCAGGTCGCCACGGATGATCCGCACCTCGACCGTGTTGAAACCCTTCTGCTTCTGGGGCTGGACGTTCGCTTCCGTGTAGATCTCGAAGTCGCCGCGGTCGCCGTTGGGTGTGCCGGCCGATGCCGAAGCTTCGGGAAGCAGGGACTTTTCATCGAGATCGAACAGCATGTGGTTGATCGTGAAGTCACGCTCGGCGACCCAGTCGCCCTCGAGCTCCTCGTCGACCATGCGGCGGACTTCGTCGATCCCGACCTTGTCGACCAGCACCTTGATGCGGGCGCGGGCCCGGTTGGCTCGCAGCCATTCCTGCCGGTCGAAGATCCGGAAGACGGCCTCGGACACCTTGAGGAAATCGCCGTTGTCGGCTTCGACGAAGTCGTAGAGCGTGGGGGCGACGCGGGCCATGATCGAAGTGCCGCCACCGACCCGCATCTCGAATCCCTTCACCCCGTCCTTGATGCGGCTGATGAAGGCGATGTCGTGGATGCCGGTGATCGCGCGGTCGGCGTCGGAGCCCGTGAACGCGGTCTTGATCTTCCGCGGCATCAGCTGCGTCGTGGGGTGGCGCACGAAATAACGCACGTAGGCGCTGGCGTAGGAGGTGGGGTCGAAGATCTCGTCCTCGGCGACGCCGGCCCACGGGTCGCCGGTCACGTTGCGGACGGTGTTGCCGCAGCCTTCGCGGGAGGACAGGCCACTCGGGGCCATGTCGCGCAGCATGTGGACCATCTGGTCGAGCGGTACGTGATGGATCTGGATGTTCTGACGGGTAGTGATGTGACCCTTGTTCAGCGGCGCATACGTCTCGACGACGTCGGCGAACGCATCCATCTGCTCGGGGGTGATGCCACCCATCGGCAGCTTGACGCGGACCATCTGGACGCCGGGCTGGCGCTGGCCGTAGACGCCCTGCTTCAGGCGGAAGCCGATGAATTCGGGCTCAGGAGTGTTGCCGTCCAGGAACTCGTTCGCTTCACCTTCGAAGTCGTCGAACTCGTGCTCGAGGATCGGGATGACGTGACCGGGGACGTTGTCGTACGTCTCCGGGTTGCTCAGCGAGCCGAGCTTGCCCTTGCCCTTCTGGACCTTGCCTTCTTCCTGCTCGACGCCTTTGTCGCCGGGTTTGGCGAGTGGCTTCGGTTTAGGTTTGACGGGGGCCGAACTGGGCTCCATCGGTGAGTCCTCCTGCTGGCTATCGAAGAATGGACAAGCGATAGTAGCAAAAGGATGAAACCTGATTGGAAATACGGGATATGAGGAATCCAAGTCACTTCGCTCAGTAGAAGTCACAGACAGTTTCGCTGTGCGACTTGGATTGTGGCTACTTGTTGCGGGCGCGAGCCTCCAGGATTGCGGCGGCCTCACCGGGCTCCGATACGTATCCGTCGGCGGGCTCGATCTCCTTGCCTTCGACTACCCAGGCGGTGATGCCGCCCCTGATCGTCTTCACGTCGTAGCCGGCGGCCGAGAAAGCTTCCGCCGCCATGTCCGACCTGGTTCCTACGCGGCAGTAGAAGATGATCGGTTCAGACTTGTCGAGCTCGCCGCGGCGGTCGGCCAGCTCCTCGAGTCCGATGCGTTCGGCACCGACGAGGTGCGCGGCATCGAACTCGTACTCCTGGCGCACATCGATCAGGCGGGCTCCGCCGTCAGCGATCTGCTGCTCGATCTCGGCAGGGCTCTTCTGGTGCTCGGCTTCGGGTGTCTCGGAGGCTTCCATGGGCTGGGAAAGGTACCAGCGTCACCCGGACCCGCGGAATCAGGTTACGTCGGCGCCTTCGATCAGGAACGCGACCCGGACGTGGGCGCGGTACTCGTCGAGGTGCTCGCCCCGGATCCCGGTGGACACGATGTCTACGGCACGGATGTTCCGCAGTGAATCCTGAGCCTGCTTGAGTGCCTGCTGGGCGGCATCGTCAGTCGAAACTCTTGAGCTACCGACCAACTCGATGATCTTGACTACGGCCATTGACTCCTCCTCGGTGTGACGCCAGTGAATTCCTCTGGCTCCATTCTTGCGCGTCGGTCAAGCGAGAGGACGGCCGCCGTCAGAAAAGTTCGCGCGGATCGTGCCGGCCGAACTCGTCCTTGGCACTGACACCTTCGACCAACGCGGCCCGGAGCCACGGGTTCATCCCGGCGTCTTCCGCCAGGGGCGCCACAGCCGTGTCGCCTTCGAAAGACTGGACGGCCGCGGCCATCGCGGCGGTTTCGGCCGGGGTCGCGCTCTCCGGGATTCTCAGGACTTTCATGGGCGGGAGCCTATCTGCGCCGGGCGGCCATGCGGTCCATGGCCCGCCTGAGGCGTTCGAGGGCCGGCCGTTTCGAGGTGACCTCGTTGCCCCGGTAACTGACGCCACCCGGGGTGATGATGCTGAGTAGCCGCTTCCCACCGCGTCCGTAGGCGCCGATCAGACCGTTCTTGCTTCGGGCGCCCCAGCCGATGAGCCAGTTGTCCCCGTAGAGCCGGGCCGAGCCGAATCCCAGCGAGAGCTTCGCGCGGTCGTCCGTCACCTGGTCGATCAGCCGTGCCCGGTTCCGCCTGGCGTCTATCCGGTAGCGGACTGCCCGGGGCTGGCGGTCCTTCCAGCGGCGGGAAAGGTCCGTGCTGTTGTCGAAGAGGGTGACCGATCCGCCCGGCGCGTAGCGGATGTCGTGCTGGCCCCCGAACGGGTAGCGGCCCCAGCGGTCCCCGCTGATCCGGAGGCGCTGCCGCGTCTTCGTGCCGCCGAGCTTCCAGTCGATGTTCCCGGTGCGGCGGTTGATCTGGTAGGCCGCGTCAAGGTGCCGGAACGACATCACGACCCGGTTGCCCCGGCGTTCGATGGAGTTCCAGTGGTGGATGTCGTACGGCTGGGGCCACTTGAGGATCTGTTTCCACCAGCGGCGGCTCTCGGCCAGTTTGATCCGGGGCCAGGCGTTCCACTTCCAAACGAGACTGCCGTCGGGGCGGATCTCCTGGACCTGCGCGGTGTCGATCGTGGCGTTCGCGACGCCACTGAACCGTTTAGTGTTGATGCCCGAAACGAGGCGGTGGGCCCCGATCAGGTAGTTGCCGTTCGGCCGGAGGATCAGGTCGTGGAGGTCAGTCTCGAGTCCTCCCGCCGCGGTCAGCCGCCGGATCAGTCGGCCCTCGAGCGTGCGGACCTCGAACTGCTTCTTGATCTTGCCACCCGCGATCGGCGCGTAGGAGACGGTTCCGTCAGACATGAACTTGACGTTCTCGGCGAAGCCCCGCGCCTTGTACCACCAGACGGGCGCCCCACCACTGTCGAAGGCGGTCGCGTACCCGTCGACCATCTCGACAAGGGTGAGGCGCGGGCCACCACGCCCCCGAACCTCGAACGCCGGAAAGTCCCGGGGGAAGCAGCGGACGTGGAAGATGCGGAGCCGGGACTGCGGATCGATGAACCTGATCCGGCGGCTCTGGCCGGACTTCATGCGGACCGCCACCCGATGCGTTCCGGGTCCGAAGTTCCGATTGCCGCTAACGGCCCGCCAGCCGGTCGGAACCTCCAGGCTGAACCCGACCGGCTTGCCGGTACAGCGCAGGGCGTAGTCGGTCTGCTTCAGCCGGAAGGCGGGGATGAGCGCCGGGTCGGCGTTGATCCGGGCCTGCGGCTGCGCGGCATTCGCGTCGGCGCCGATGACGGCGAACGCGACCACCGATGCAAGCAATGTCTTTGCTCGATTCAAGGACCCCCTCTGGGGCGATCATACCGCCCTAGAGCGGGATGTTGCCGTGCTTGCGCTTTGGCTGCGCGACCCGCTTGGTCTGCAGGGTCCGGAGTGCCTTGATCAGCTTCGGGCGGGTCTGCCTGGGTTCGATGACGTCATCAATGTAGCCGCGCTCGGCTGCCGCGTACGGGTTGGCGAAGTGCGCCTTGTAATCGGCGATCAGCTTCGCTCGGCGGTCGTCCGGGGTCGGCGAATTCTGGATGTCACGCCGGTAGATGATGTTGACCGCACCTTCCGGGCCCATGACCGCGATCTCAGCGGTCGGCCAGGCAAAGTTGAAGTCGGCGAGCATGTGCTTGGAGGCCATGACGTCATACGCCCCGCCGTATGCCTTGCGGGTCACGACGGTCAGCTTCGGCACCGTCGCCTCGGTGTAGGCGTAGAGCAGCTTTGCGCCGTGTCGGATGATGCCGTTCCATTCCTGGTCGGTGCCGGGCATGAAGCCGGGCACGTCGGTGAAGGTGATGATCGGGATGTTGAAGGCGTCGCAGGTGCGCACGAACCGGGCCGCCTTTTCGGACGATTCGATGTCGAGCACGCCGGCCTTGAAGGCGGGCTGGTTGCCGACGATGCACACGGGATGGCCATCGAGCCGGGAGAAGCCACAGACTATGTTCTTGGCGAAGTGCTCGTGGACCTCGAAGAAGTCCTCGTCGTCGACGACCTTGGCCACGACCTTCCGCATGTCGTACGGCTTGTTCGGGTCGTCCGGAACGAAGGTGTCGAGCTCCGGGTCCTCCCGGTCGGGGTCGTCCGCGGGCGGGTAGTGCGGAGGTTGCTCGAGGTTGTTCAGCGGCAGGAAGCCCATCAGGTAACGCACGTCTTCGAGGCAGCTCTCTTCGTCGTCGGCCGCGAAGTGTGCGACGCCGGACTTGGAATTGTGGGTCATCGCTCCGCCGAGTTCCTCGAACTCGACCTCCTCGCCGGTGACCGTCTTGATCACCTCGGGGCCGGTGATGAACATGTGCGAGGTCTCCTTGACCATGAAGATGAAGTCGGTCATCGCCGGCGAGTAGACGGCACCGCCGGCACACGGGCCCATGATCACGCTGATCTGGGGGATGACGCCGGAGCTCGAGACGTTCCGGGCGAAGACGTCGCCGTAGGCGCCGAGCGAGACGACGCCCTCCTGGATCCGCGCGCCCCCGGAGTCATTCAGCCCGATGACGGGCGCGCCGACCTTGGCCGCGAGGTCCATCACCTTGCACATCTTCTCGGCCATGACCTCGCCGAGCGAGCCACCGAAGACCGTGAAGTCCTGGGAGAAGACGAATACCTTGCGGCCGTCGATCGTCCCGTGGCCGGTGACCACCGCGTCGCCCCAGGGACGGCGCTTGTCCATGTCGAAATCGGTGGTGCGGTGGCGGATGAAAGTGTCGAGTTCCTCGAAGGAGCCGGGGTCGAGCAGGACATCAAGGCGTTCCCGCGCGGTCAGCTTGCCTTTGGCGTGGTGCTTCTCGATCGCCTCTTCCGAGGCTGAGTTGATCGCCTGATCGCGGAGATCACGCAGGTATTCGAGCTTTTCTTCGTGGGTCTCCGGACTCTTCTCGCGCATGGACGCGCCAGCTTATTGATCTGCAGTCGGGACGGACTTCGCCGCCCTCCAAACCGGTCCCGCCTTGGTCTGGTTGGAAAGCCCGGAGATGCCGAGTCGTAAGCGAAACGCATGTTTCTTCCTGCCGAGTGAAGCGACTTGAATTCCCTTGCTTCCTACCCCGCACTTGAAGGACTACACGTTTGTGAAACCGGCCTCTTCGATGATTTGTTCTCCTCCCGGACCTGGAACGGATCACGGGCGAAAGTACCGGCCGAGTTCCAAACCCGATGGTCTGGGACCCTCGTCCGATCATGTACAGGCGCATTTTCGACCCCGGTCCAAAATGACCAGGAGCAGTTGAAACGAATATTCCATACATGGGAATCAAACGACAGATAGTCGCCTTCGGTGGCGGCGGTTTTTCCATGGAGTCGGGAAACCCCCTTCTCGACGACTTCGTCTGCGGTCTGACCGGGTTGAAGAAACCGCGCGTCTGTTTCCTGCCCACCGCCAGCGGTGACGCCGACCACTACGTCGTGCGTTTCTACAACAACTTCCGGACCCGCTCGGAGCCCTCGCACATCTCCCTGTTCCGCCGGGAGAAGGGGGTCGAGGACATCCGCGACCACCTCCTCAGCCAGGACCTCATCTACGTCGGCGGGGGCAGCGTGATCAGCATGCTCGGCGTCTGGAGGGCCCACGGCATCGACGAGATACTCCGCGAAGCCTGGGAGCGGGGCATCATCCTCTGTGGCCTCAGCGCCGGCTCGCTCTGCTGGTTCGACGAAGGCCTCACCGGCTACCAGGATGCGAGCAAGCGTGTGCTCGGTCTCGGCTTCCTGCCGTTCTCGAACATGGTGCATTTCAAAGCCGGCTCTGACCGCCACAAGGTCTACGAGTCCGAGCTGAAGGAAGGTCTCCGGCCGGGGTTCGCTGCAGCCGACGGCGCTGCCCTCCACTTCGTGGACACCCAGCTCGCCCAGGTGGTCGCGTCGCGGCCGGAAGCCCGGGCCTACGGGCTCGAACTGCGCGGCGATCATGCCAAGACGACCCAGATCGCGACCCGGTTCCTCGGGAACGCCGATCACACCCCACTGGTCGGCGAATCATCGCTGCCGTGGTCGTCGTCACCGCTAGCGGCTTAGAGTTCAACTGATGAGCCGTCGTCTTTTCACCATGGGAGGTCACGAGTTCGACCGTCTGGACGGGAACGAAGCCGTCTGCGACCACATAATCGAACTGTCCGGCGAGGAACGCCCCAAGATCTGCCTGTTGCCTACAGCCAGCGGCGATCCCGAAGACCAGATCTCTCGTTTCCGGCGCTCCTTCGGCAGCCGCGGCTCCGAAGTCACCGACATCTCCCTGTTCCGCCTCGGCGCCAACCCGATCGACGTCGGGGCCCACCTGCTCGGACAGGACGTGATCTACGTCGGTGGTGGCAGCCTGGTCAACCTCGTGGCGATATGGCGGGCCCACGGAATCGGCGACCTGCTCGAGAACTGCCTCGACCAGGGAATCTTGATCGTCGGCCAGAGTGCTGGCGCGATGGCCTGGTTCGAGTACGGCATCACCACCTCTTCCGGGCTGCCCGCGGCGGCGCCCGGGCTCGGGGTCCTTCCCGGAAGCCTCTGCGTCCACTACCACCAGGACCCCGAAAGGCGAAAGAGGTACCTCGCCGACGTCGGCGCCGGGATGCCCGCCGGATACGGCTCGGACGACCAGACCGGTCTGCTCTGGGTCGACGGCGAGATGACCGAAGCCGTGACCTTCCGTTCGGGCGCAGGCATCTGGAAGGTCGAGGACGGCGACGGAAGCGGCTCCGAAACGCCGGTCGACCTGGTCGAGAAGTTCCCCGAGAAGAGCAAACCCGTTCCCGGGTCGACCGTCGACGATTTCCGCAGCCTCAACAACTGGCGGCGCGGCAGCCACGCCTTTCGGGGTCGTTAGGCGCTGGTCATGTCACCGTCGCCCGGCGGCACTGACCCTCTCTCGGTTATCTTCCCGAATCCGTGGTAGCCATCGGAAGTGCCATCACCTCGCCGGAAAAGTACGAAAAGTACGCCGTGCCGGGGATCGAACTAGCTAAGGAAGAAGACACTCAGGTCCTGAGTTTCTCCAGCACCGGAACCCTTTTCCGGAGCTACAACCAGATCCTCGATCAGGCCGCGAAGCTGGACGACCTCGAGTTCCTGGTGCTTATCCACCAGGACGCCGAGATCATCGACCCGAACTTCATCCCGAAGATCCGCGATGCGATGAAGGACCCCGACGTCGGACTGGTCGGCTGTGCCGGCGCGGTCGGCGTCCGCAGCATCGCCTGGTGGGAAGGGGCCGTGACCTGGGCCTCGTTCACGCACCACTACGAAGAACTCGGTGGCGGCGAGATCCCGGCACTCACCTGGCTGGCGCAGGACACCCCGTCGTACGCGAAGCTCAGCGAGGTCGACATGGTCGACGGCTTCGTCCTCGGGTTCACACCGTGGGCTATCGAGAACCTCCGGTTCGACGAGATCACCGGAGGGGCCCTTCACGGTTATGACTTCGACATCTGTCACCAGGCCCGCGACAAGGGCAAGAAGGTAGTCACCGCCGACCTCAAGGTGATCCACCACCATTCGATTGAGCTGATCTCCGACCTCGACACCTGGGTCAACGCCCACATCGAGTTCTCGAAGAAGTGGGCGCACATGCTGCCGAAGCTCGAAGGACCCGACGGGGATGCTGCCTGGGAGGACCGGGCCCGCCGCGCGGAAGCGGAAGCTTCAGCCGCCCGCACTCTCGCCGGTGCCGGTCACCTGATCAACGAATCGATGGAGCGCGAGCTCCAGGATCTCCAGAACAGCAAGAGCTGGAAGGTCACGAAACCGATGCGCGATTTCTCGCGGATCTTCAAGAAACGCGCCGCGAAGAAAGAAGAGAAGGCGCACCAGGCCCTCCACGCCGGAAACCACCCGAGCGAAAGCTAACCCCGAGGGGTGGGTGCGTTTCGCAGCTACTTCTTTCGGTCCAGGAGGTCCTGGATCTCCTGCCTCGTGAAGATCGGATTGCCGCGCTGCTTCAGATTTGACAGCTTCTCGGCGAGGCCGAGGGCGCTCGACTGGAGCATGCGGCTCATCAGTTCGTCCTGACGGGCGAGCTGGGCGGTCAGGTCACGGATCGTGGCGGCGTCGACGTGGCCGCGCCCGAGGTGGGCGACCCGGTTCTGCTCGACCCGCTTCAGGACCGGATTGTTGTCGTACGGCGCGACCAGTTCGGCGACCTCGCCGGCCCAGGGGGCGTCGGTCTGCCAGAGCAGCCCGAAGCCGAAGAAGACGGGGACGGTCGCGAGCTGAAGGTTCGGCCTTCCTTCGATGAAGTCTTCGATAGCTGTCTCTTATACA
>JBPPMI010000122.1:0-2258 GCA_051305975.1 Solirubrobacterales bacterium | reverse complement strand
GCTCCGCGTGAAGATGACCGCCCGAGCAATTACGGTCAGCTTCACCCTTTTCGCAACGAACTAAAGGTCGGCGATATCGTCATTGTTCCCGCCAGTAACCGGACATTCCGCGCTGTCGGCGAGGTGGTCGGCGACTATTACTATGAGCCGGAAGGGGAGCCGACCTATTATCACAGGCGCCGCGTCCGGTGGCTGGTTGTTCTCGATGAACCTCTTCCGCTCGATACGATCATCGAGGGGGATTTCATGATGCGTTCCTTTTATTCGATCCCTGCTAGGCGGGTGAATCATGATGCATTGGCCCGCCTCATCCAGCCCGCCGCAGCATTGGAAAAGGAAGCCGCCGACCGCGGAGGAACACAACAGTTCGTCCTTATCATCGACGAGATCAACCGGGCCAATGTCTCCAAAGTTTTTGGCGAGCTGATCACGCTGATCGAACCGGACAAGCGGCTCGGCATGCGCAATGCGCTCAAGGTGAGGCTGCCTTATTCCAAGCGCGAATTCGGCGTGCCGGCCAACCTGCACATCATCGGTACGATGAATACCGCCGACCGCTCGATCGCGTTGCTCGACACGGCGCTCCGCCGGCGCTTCCGGTTCGAGGAGATGGCGCCGGACACCGCGATCCCGGCGTTCATCGCTGCGGAGAGCTCGACCGGATTGCCGCTTGGCGCTGTACTCAACATGACGTGCTCCCCTGATTGTTACCAGTCAGAGGTAGAGTCCGGCTCCTTGATGATGGTTGGTTGAGGTGATGGCAACCTGTCTGGGGGCATGCCCCCAGACAGGTTTGCCGGCTTTCTCGGCGGGGGTCTTCCCGCCCAGTTTCGAGTGCGGCCTGACGTGGTTGTAATCCTGCTGCCAGGCATCCAGCACGAAGCGGGCATGCGGCAGCGACGTGAACAGCGTCTCGTTGAGGCATTCGTCGCGCAAGCGACCGTTAAAGCTCTCGACGAAGCCGTTCTGCATCGGTTTGCCCGGAGCGATGTAGTGCCACTCGACCTGCCGTTCCTGCGACCAGCGCAGGATGGCCGACGAGGTCAGCTCGGTGCCATTGTCGCTCACCACCGTATGCGGACTGCCGCGCAGCCCGATCAGCCGCGTCAGCTCCCGAGCTACCCGCACGCCGGACAGCGAGGTGTCCGCCACCAGCGCCAGGCATTCCCGGGTGTAGTCATCGACCACGCATAGGATGCGGAACCGCCGGCTGCAGGTCAGGGTGTCAGAGACGAAGTCGAGCGACCAGCGCTGGTTCGGTCCGTCCGGCAGCACCATCGGCGACCTGGTACCCAGCGCCCGCTTGCGGCCGCCGCGGCGCCGGACCCGCAGGTTCTCCTCGCGATATATCCGCAGCAGCTTCTTGTGATTGGGCGTCAGGCCCTCCCGTGCCAGCAGATAACCGAGGCGCCGATAGCCGAACCGGCGGCGCTCCGCCGCCAGCTCACGCAGACGCGCTCGCAAGGGCGCATCATCAACCCTTGTCGGCTGATAGCGGATCACCCGCCGGCTCACGCCGACCAGACTGCACGCCCGACGCTCGCTCAGCCCGTGATGTTCACGGGCATGGGCGACGGCTTCCCGCTTAGCGCCGGGCGTTACCATTTTTTTGATGCCAGATCCTTCAGCACCACGTTGTCCAGCATCGCCTCAGCCAGCAGCTTCTTCAGCCGGCTGTTCTCCTCCTCGAGCGTGCGCAGGCGCCGAGCTTCGGACACCTCCAGGCCGCCATACTTGGACTTCCACTTGTAGAACGTCGCCGAGCTGATCCCGTGGCGGCGGCACACATCCGATGTCGCCATCCCGGCCTCCTGCTCCTTCAAGATCGCGATGATCTGCTCCTCGCTGAACCTGCTGCGCTTCATCTTCGTCCGACTCCTTCGCGTCGGACTCTACTCAAAAGCGGTCACATTTCAGGGGAGCACGTCAAAGGGGACATGATGGCTTGAGCGCGCTCCATTAACGACTGCACGGTCGTTCTTGGCAGCCATCGAACAACATCTGTGGATAGCTTGATGCGAATCACGCCAGCGCAGGGGGTGGAGCCTATATGGAGCCTATAATCATAACTAGTCTCCAAAGAGTGCGGGCCCGACTGCCGTTGGCCCCACTAGATGCTTGAAATTATTGGGAAGTTTTGGTGGACGCACTTGGGCTCGAACCAAGGACCCGCTGATTAAGAGTCAGCTGCTCTACCAACTGAGCTATGCGTCCATCCGGACGGGGGCTGCAGCAAGCCCGGCGAATCGCCCGTAGCA
>JBPPMI010000121.1:0-2288 GCA_051305975.1 Solirubrobacterales bacterium | reverse complement strand
TGCTGTTCACCTGCCACGGGCACTGAGGGATCGGGTCGGTGCAGGTCGGCAGGGTCTTCCAGCCGTTCTTGACCCTGACCGTCGGTGAGCCGGGGGTCGGGGTCGCCCAGTTGGGTGCGTTGCAGGTAGTGCCCCAGGGGCCGCAGGTGAGGCCGAAGCGCTGGTCGGACTCGACGCCCTGGAGCAGGCTGTTGCCGAAGGCGCGGGCGTCATCGCCGAGGATCGGCCGCTGTGTGATCTGCCTGAACTTGCGCTCGACTTTCTTGACGCAGGCCTTCCGCTTGGCCGAACTGTCGATCTTCTGGCATTTCCTGGTGGAACGCTTCTTTGCTTTTCTGCCGAAGGTGGGGCCGTGCGAGTTGTCGTACGCGTAGAGCTTCATCAGCTTCAGCTGGTCGGCCGCCGTGGTCTGGGTGTTGCCCCATCCGTAGTAGTTCTGCGACTCGCAACCGACCTGCGTGTCGTTCATCGGGATCTTCCGGTTGAACAGCTTGAGCGCGGAGCACCCGCCGCCGAAGTGGAAGAGGGCCGTCGCCGCGGCGTTGTCGCTGTTGTTGATCATGCGCGACATCAGATACCTGATCGAGTACGGGATCCCGTCGGGAATGTTCACGCCCTGGCTCTCGTACTTGTTCAGCCACATCGCGAGGATGTCGGCCTTGGCGATGCTGGCCGTGTACTGGGTGGCGTTACCCGTGGTGAGCAGGTAGGTGTCGTCGGTCCTGTTGTCGAAGATCGCTGCCTGCTGGACACCTTCACGCTCCGAGAGGTAATCGCAGACGCCCTCGAACGGCCCGGTGGAGCCGGCGGGCGGCTTGGGGGTGACGCTGCAGGCACCGTCGCCGGGGGCTGCCGAAGAAATCGAGGCGAGACCGAAGAACGTCGCGCAGAAGACTGCCATAAGAACCGAAACGAGCAGGAGCCCCGACCGGTCGTTAGTTGCCTTGAGCTTGGTCATGCGGGGTCCCTTCCTCGAATCACAAAGTGAACACTTGAAGGTATAAGGCTTGCCGGGCCGCAAAGTTGCGACCCGGGTGGATCGGGCGTCAGTTCAGGTCGAAACGGTCAAGGTCCATGACCTTGGCCCAGGCCGCCGCGAAGTCGTTCACGAACTTCTCTTTGGCGTCCGCGCTCGCGTAGACCTCGGCGATCGCACGGAGTTCGGAGTTCGATCCGAAAACCAGGTCCGCGCGGCTGCCGGTCCACTTGACCTGGCCGTCTTCGCCATGGGCCTCGTAGACGCTCGCGTCACCGTTGCCCTGAGCGGGCTTCCAGGTCGTACCGAGGTCGAGCAGGTTGACGAAGAAGTCGTTGGTCAGTGACTCCGGGTTGTCGGTGAGGACGCCCAGCTGGGAGCCGTTGTAGTTCGTGTCGAGCACCCGCAGGCCGCCAATCAGGGCGGTCATCTCAGGGGCGGTCAGGGTCAGCAGGTTCGCGCGATCGATCAGGAGGTACTCGGCCGGAAGGCGGAATTCACCCTTCAGGTAATTGCGGAATCCGTCTGCCTTCGGCTCCAGGGCATCGAACGACTCGACATCGGTCTGCTCCTGCGTCGCGTCCGCGCGGCCCGGGGAGAACGGCACTTCGACCGCCTGTCCGCCGGCGCGGGCGGCCTGTTCGACCGCGGCGTTGCCACCGAGCACGATCAGGTCGGCCAGCGATACCTGCCTGCCACCGGCGTTGAAGTCGGACTGGATACCTTCGAGGACACCCAGCACCTTCGCAAGTTCTTCGGGCTCGTTCACCTGCCAGCCGTTCTGCGGCTCGAGGCGGATGCGGGCACCGTTGGCACCACCGCGCTTGTCGCTGCCGCGGAACGTCGAGGCCGAGGCCCAGGCGACCGACACCAGCTGCCTGATGGTCAGGTCCGACTCGAGGACCTTGGCCTTCAGCGACGCGATGTCCTCGGCGCCGATCGGATCAGCGGTCACCTCGGGGATCGGGTCCTGCCAGATCAGTTCTTCATCCGGGACTTCCGGACCGAGATATCGGTCGATCGGTCCCATGTCGCGGTGGGTCAGCTTGAACCAGGCGCGGGCGAAAGCCTCGGCGAGCTGGTCGGGGTTCTCATGGAAGTTCCGCGAGATCGGCTCGTAGATCGGATCGAAGCGGAGCGCCAGGTCCGTGGTGAGCATGGTCGGGGCATGGGTCTTCGACGGATCGTGGGCGTCGGGCACCGAATCGGCTCCTGCGCCGTCCTTCGGCGTCCACTGCGACGCACCGGCGGGGCTCTTCACGAGTTCCCATTCGTTGCCGAACAGGATCTGGAAGTAGCTGTTGTCCCAGGT
>JBPPMI010000120.1:0-11260 GCA_051305975.1 Solirubrobacterales bacterium | reverse complement strand
GCGGTCGGACAGGACATCCGGGTCGACGGACACTCCGCCGTACCGGAGGGCCACGAGGTGTGGGTGGTGAACAAGCCGGTCGACGTCATCTCTACCGCCGATGAACCCGGCAAACGCGTGGCCGTGGTCGACCTGGTCGACAGTTCGGCCCGGCTCTACCCGGTCGGCCGGCTCGATGCCGATTCGACGGGGATCATCCTGCTGAGTAACGACGGCGAGCTCGCCAACCGCCTGACCCATCCGCGCTACGGGGTGAAGAAGACCTATCGCGTCCACACCCGGCACCCGGTCTCCGACGCGGCGCTCCGCGACCTGGGCAAAGGAGTCCGCCTCGAGGACGGCCCGACCGCTCCGGCAGACGTGAAGCGGAACGGGGACCGCTCCTTCGACATCACGATCCGCGAGGGGCGCAACCGGCAGATCCGCCGCATGGCCGAAGCGATCGGCAACGAAGTGACGGAACTCCAGCGAATTTCAATCGGCCACCTGAAGCTGGGGCGGCTGGGCCTCGGCAGGTCACGGCTGCTGGACGAACAAGAGGTGGCCCGGCTCTGGAAAGATGTTGAGCATGAGTGAGACGACCAAAGTCGTGGCAGTGCGCGGGGCGGTCCAGGCGGGCGAGAATTCGGCCGAGGCCATCCTTTCGGCGACGGAAGAGCTGATGGCCGAGGTGATCAAGGCGAACGATCTCGCTCCGGAGTCGATGATCAGCGCGATCTTCACTACGACTGCCGACCTCGACGCAGAGTTTCCGGCGGTGGCCGCCCGGAGGATGGGCCTGAACGAAGTTCCGCTGATGTGCGCGCGGGAGATCCCGGTGCCCGGTTCGATGACCCGGGTGATCCGCGTGATGCTCCACGCCAACATTCCGGCCGGTGAATCGCCGCAGCACGTGTATCTCGGCGAGACCCGCAACCTGCGGGCCGACCTCAACGCGGCGCAGTGAAGGAGATGGCATGAGCGTCGAATTCAACGATCACCTCTCCTCGATCCCCGGCTACACACCCGGTGTGCCCAAGGGCCACTCGGCGGCGGACGTCGCCGGTTCGAACCTGGCCCAGCTCGCTTCGAACGAGTCGCCCTATCCGCCCCTGCCCGAAGTCGTGAAGGCGATCGGTGCGGCATCTGATTCGATGAACCGTTACCCGGATCCGGATGCAACCCTGCTCCGCCGGCGGCTCTCAGAGCTCCACGGGGTCGGATCGGAGCGCATCACCATCGCCAACGGGTCGTGCGAGATCCTGCTGGCCGCCGCTGAGGTACTGCTCCAGCCGGACAAGAGCATCGTCTACGCGTGGCCTGCGTTCTCGATTTACCCGATGCTCGCCGCGATGAGGGAGGCCGAGGACATCCAGGTTCCCCTGGCGCCGGGCGAGGTCCACGACCTCGAAGCGATGCTGGGTGCGATCAAGGAGAACACCAGCCTTGTCCTGCTCTGCAACCCGAACAACCCGACTGGCACCTACATCCCGTTCCCCGAGATCGCCGCTTTCGTCGCCCGGGTGCCGGAGCACGTGACAGTGCTGATCGACGAGGCCTACATCGAGTTCCAGCTCCGTGACCAGCCGGACTCGTCGCTCGCGCTTCTTTCCGAGTACGACAACGTCGTGATCCTGCGCTCCTTCAGCAAGTCCCACTCGCTGGCCGGTCTCCGGGTCGGTTACGCGATCGGCTCACCCGCCTTCGGGGCGGCGGTCGGTGCCGTGCGCCAGCCGTTCAGTGTCAACGCGCTCGCCCAGGCGGCGGCGATCGAGGCACTGAAGCACGGCGAGACGATCCAGACCCAGATTCGCACCGCCATCTCGGAGCGGAACAGGGTGGAGGACGGCTTCAAGACGATCGGGCTCCGGACCTCTGACACCCAGGCAAACTTTTCATGGGTTTCGCTCGGCGAGAACGGCGTGGAGATCGAGGACCACGTGATTGCCGACCTCGCCGAAGCAGGGATCGTCGTCCGTGCCGGGCGCCTCCTGGGCGGACCGGGATGGCTCCGGATCTCGTACGGGACTCCGGACGAGAACGACCGCCTGCTGGCCGCACTCGGCGATTCGATCCACCGTCATTCGTGACATACGTCCAGCGCCTCTGATACAAAGCCTTTCGAATGAAGTCACACGGTGACACCAGCAGCCGCGCATCGCGGTCTTTGACGAGCGCCCAGGGCGCTCCGTCTCGTGTCGGCTTCTATTCCTATTGGCGATTTACCTAGGCGTCCGGACGCGCGGGTCTGAATTTCCGCGTCTATAGAGATTCAGCCGCCGGGCGCCGTCTCCCTCAAGGGTTCCCGAGGACCTGCCGCACTGTGCGCTGCACAGGGTGGAAAGTAGAGTTTCAGGCAGTCAAGAAAGGTTTGAGAACAAGATGATGATAGTGATGAAAGAAGGGGCGACGGAGGATCAGATCGCCCACGTGGTTGAGCGAGTCGAAGAAATCGGCTGTTCGGCCCACATTTCCAAGGGGGAGATCCTCACTCTGATCGGTGCGATCGGGGCTCCCGACAAAGTTGCCGAACTCGGACTCGAAGGGGCGCCCGGGGTTGATCACCTGACTCCCATCTCGAAGCCGTACAAGCTGGCCTCGCGCCAGGTCAAGGAAGACCAGGATTCAGTTCTCGAGATCGGCGGCCGAAAAGTCGGTGGCACGAACTTCGCCCTGATGGCCGGACCGTGCACCGTCGAGAATCGCGACCAGATGCTGGCCTCGGCCGACGCTGTCGCGGAAGCCGGGGCAACCATGCTCCGGGGCGGCGCCTACAAGCCACGGACCTCTCCGTACAGCTTCCAGGGTCTCGGACGGGAAGGCCTCCGCCTGCTCGCCGAATCCAAGGAGCGGACGGGTCTTCCTGTCGTGACGGAGCTGCTCGACCTGCGTGACCTCGACGACGTGCTCGAAGTGGCCGACGTGATCCAGGTCGGCGCCCGCAACATGCAGAACTACTCGCTGCTCGCCGAGATCGGCAAGTCGGGCCGGCCGGTTCTGCTGAAGCGCGGCCTCTCGGCCACGGTCGAGGAACTGCTGATGGCTTCCGAGTACGTCCTCAAGGAAGGCAACGAGGACGTAATGTTGTGTGAACGCGGAATCCGCACCTACGAGACCGCGTACCGCTTCACCCTCGACCTGCTCGCCGTGCCGGCTCTCAAGGAACTCACTCACCTGCCCGTGATCGTCGACCCGAGCCATGCTCCGGGGCGCCGCGACTGGGTCGAGCCGATGTCCCTCGCCGCTGTGGCGGCTGGTGCCGACGGCATCATCATCGAAGTCCACAATGAGCCGGAGAAGGCGATCTGTGACGCCGCCCAGCAGGTACCGACCTCGGAGTTCCAGGCACTGACCTCGAAGATCGAAGCGGTCGCCGAAGTAGTGGGCAAGACCGTCTCCCGGGCTTGAGCCAGCGCCTCGCCATCCTCGGCGTCGGCCTGATCGGTGGTTCGATCGGGCTGGCGGCGCGTGAGCGGGGACTGGCCGAGGTCACCGGGTTCGTCCGGAACCCGGACAAGGCCGAGGAGTGCCTGGAGGTGGGGGCGGTCGACCGGATCGCCCCGACCATCGAGGAAGCGGTCGTGGACGCTGACATCGTCGTCTGCTGTGCTTCGGTGAACTCGCTCGCCGGGATGGCGCAGACTGCGCTCGCCGCCGCAGGGGAGGACTGTGTCGTGACCGATGTCGGATCGACCAAGCAGCAACTGGTCGAAGCGGTCGGTGGGGATGAACGATTCATCGGGGGGCATCCGCTCGCCGGGGCCGAGACCGCCGGTGTCGCCAACTCGCGGGCCGACCTCTACGAAGGCGCCCGTTGGTACCTGACCCCGACTGACCGCTCATCCGGAGTGCTCTACGACCGGCTCCAGCGGCTGGTCAAGGACCTTGGTGCGCGACCGATGGCGATCGAAGCAGCCGAACACGACCAGGCGATGGCGGTTGTGAGCCACCTTCCCCATGTCTTAGCCAACCAGCTCGCAACGCAGGGCCGGCCCGGCACCGAACGCCTCGGTGGCCTTGCCCCGAGCCTTCGTGACGCGACGAGGGTCGCCGGTTCGAACCCCGCGATCTGGGGCGAGATCTTCAGCACCAACCACGAGGCGGTCGTCGAGGCCATAAACCTCTCGATCAGCGGCCTTCAGGAAGCAGCCGAAGTGATCGGGTCAGCTGATCCCGAGCGGATCGCCGCGTGGCAGGCCGCTGCGGCCACCGAGCGGGCTGCGCTCTCGAGCGCCGAAACGGCCGGCGAAGCTACCCACCAGCTGCGGGTGCTCGTGCCGAACCAGCCGGGCATCCTGGCCGAACTGGCGCTCGCGCTCGGCCGCGCCGGCGTGAACATCACCGACATGTCTCTCGACCCGACCCCGGACATGACATCGGGAGCGATCTCCCTTTGGGTTGCCGGGCAAGCCGAAGCTGACAAGGCTGCCGAATGCATCGCCGGGCTCGGGCATTCCGTCTCCCTGGACCAGGCATGAACCGCGGGTCGGGCACCGGACCGCCACCGGCAGAAGCTTTCGCACCGAAGGGTCCACTCAACGGGCGCATCCGCCCGCCCGCCGACAAGTCGATCTCCCACCGGGCCGCGATCATCGGCGCCATGAGTGACGGCCCGACCCGGGTCAGCAACTTCCTCGACTCTGACGACACCCGTTCGACTCTCAGTGCGGTCGCGAACCTCGGTGCGATGGTCAATCCGGAACCCGACGAGAACATGCCTCCCGAGTTCACGGTCGAAGGCGTCGGCCCCGGGGGCCCGCGCAGCCTCGGCCGGATCGACGTCGGCAACGCGGGGACGCTGATGCGGCTCCTGCCGGGCTGGATCGCCGGGTACGAGGGTGGCCTGTGGCGGATGAACGGCGATGCTTCGATCCGCAGGCGTCCGGTCGACCGGATCGCCGATCCCCTCCGGCTCATGGGCGCCGAGATCGAGGTGACCGACGGCCGTTTCCCTCCGATCCGGATCGACGGGCGAAAGCTCCACGGCATTGAATATGAACTTCCGGTCGCGAGCGCGCAGGTGAAGTCGTGTGTGCTGCTTGCTGGCCTGCGGGCCGAAGGGCCGACGACGGTCATCGAGCCGCTGCCGACCCGTGACCACACCGAAGTGATGCTGGAAGCCGACGGGGCCCACATCGAACGCAGACCCGGTTCGGTGACGGTCACGCCCGGTGCCGATCTGAAGCTCGGCGAGGTCGAGATCCCGGCCGACATCTCTTCGGCGGCGTTCTTCCTCGTGGCGGCGTCCATCGTTCCGGGTTCGAGGGTCGAACTCGAGCGGATCGGGGTCAACCCGACCCGCACCGGCATCCTCACCGTGCTTGAGCGCATGGGGGCCGACATCACCTTTTCCTCGTTGCCGTCGGGTGGCGAGGCGATCGCCGACATCACGGTCTCCTCGGCGCCCCTGAAGGGAACGCGCATCGACGGTGCCGAGATCCCTCTTGCCATCGACGAGCTGCCCATGCTCGCGCTGGCCGCATGTTTCGCCGAGGGCGAGACCGTCATCGCGGACGCCGAAGAACTGAAGCGCAAGGAATCGGACCGCATAGCGGTCGTGGTCGACGTCCTGAAGGGCCTCGGGGCGGACATCGAAGCCACCGACGACGGCATGAGGATCCGTGGCACCGGCGGACTAGAAGGAGGCACAGTCGACTCGCACGGTGACCATCGCATCGCCATGCTCGGTGCGGTGGCCGGGATCGCCAGCCGATCGGGCGTCGGCGTGATCGACATGGACGCCGCGTCGGTCAGCTACCCCGGATTCAGCGGGGATCTGGCGAAACTGCTCCCCTAGCCATCGGTCAGCTCCTTGCCGACCCAGTCGTCCATTATCTGCCACTTCTCGTAGAGCCACTCGGTGCGGCCCTTCTCGTCCTTCGGGATCTCCGTGCCGTCGTAGCGCCAGAACTTGAGCTTGATCTCCCGTCCGACCAGGGCACCGACCCAGACGTCCTTGACGGTGCGAATGCCCTCGAAGCCGACGTGGCCGCAAAAGACAACGTCCGTGCCGGCACTGGCTTCGTCCAGCACCGCGAGTGGTCCGCCCATGCGGGGAGGGAGCAGGTGGTTCAGGCGGGCGGCCATCGGGTAGATCTCGGGTTGGCGTTCACTGATCACTTCCTGTGCCCGCCTGATCTTCTCTGGCGTGGGGCGGGTGCCTTCGGGGTAGATCGCCATGATTTCGCCCTCGCTCATGTCGTGGGTCAGGGCACGCACGGCCGCGATCTCGGTATCGGGATCGAGCGAACCCCGTTTGACGAACACGGTCGGGATCCAGCGGCCGCCGATGTCGATCGGGGTCAGTGAACGGATCTCCTGCTTGATCACGTATCGCACACCGATCCTCTGGGGATGGCCGATGAAGAAGTCACCGATCAGGTTGTCGATGATGCTGACGTGGCGGGGCATGAAGATGTACGGCCCCGGTCCGGTGTTCTCCTCGCCCTCGATCGTGAACTTCAGGCCGAACAGGATGCGGATCGCGATCAGGTGGTTGCGAGCCCAGGCGATCCGGAGGTTGTAGACCTGGCGGCGGCGCCGGATGTTGCCGCGGCCCCACGGTCCGCCGGTGGTCATGTAGATGTAGATCAGCTTGAGATAGGCCTTCATTTCGCCGAACAGGAACCACCAGATCACGGTCACCATGCGGATGGTCACGAAAGGCCGGCGGGATCTGATCCAGAGCACGACGTCCATCAGCAGGGCGACAAGCAACAGCAGTGGTGAAAGGACCGTCAGGAGGATGAACCCGACGATCTCGCCTGTGCCCCCGATCAACCGGCGCTTGATACGGCCGCTGAGAGGGCCCTGGTCGGGGAAGAGTGGCCCTGGGCCGGGGGTCTGGACGCGCATCGGCTGATCGTATTTGGCCGGGGCACCAACGCGGATTGCCGCTACCGGCGCCTGAAACGACCACCCCGCAGTCGAGACCGTAGGATGGGATGTCGATGAGTGAGTCAAACCCGTGGTAATCGCGATCGACGGACCGGCAGGCGCCGGTAAATCGTCCGTGGCCCGTGCCGTCGCGGCGGACCTCGGGTTCACGTATCTCGATTCCGGGGCCATGTACCGCTGCGTGGCATTTACCTGCATCGACTGGGGTGCGGACCCCGATCAGTCGGGCGAGGCGACATCGACCGCAATGTCGATCGAGATCTCGTTCGATGGCGAGGAAGTCCTGATCGACGGGGTTGACGTGACCGAAGAGATCCGCAGTCCGGAGGTGACGGAGGCCGCGTCGAAAGTGGCGGTTCATCCCGGAGTACGTGAGGCGATGGTCACCGAGCAGCGTCGTCTGATCGAAGCCGGTGACTACGTCGCCGAGGGCCGCGACATCGGAACCGTCGTCAGCCCCGACTCACCACTCAAGATCTTCCTCACCGCTTCACCAGAGGAGCGCGCCAGGCGACGCGCCGAGCAGACGGGCGGCGACGAGCGCGACATCCTGGTCGCGCAGATGGAACGCGACAAGCGTGATTCCGACCGTGAACACGGCGCCCTGAAGACGGCGGACGACGCGGTCGAGATCGATACTTCCGGCCTGACCCTCGACGAGGTCGTGGCCAAGGTCGCCGGACTCGCCCGCGAACGCGGACTCGCCTGATGGCGCAGGTCCCGACCGTCGCCATCGTCGGTTTCCCGAACGTCGGCAAGAGCACGCTGGTCAACCGGCTGGCAGGCGGACGCGAGGCCGTGGTCCACTCCGAGGCCGGCGTGACCCGTGACCGCAAGCGTGTGCGGTGCGAGTGGAACGGCGTCGAGTTCGACCTGCTCGACACCGGCGGCATCGACCTCGAAGACGAATCCGAAATGGCAGCCGACATCCAGCGCCAGGCGGGTCTCGGCATGGAAGAGGCCGACGCGATCGTCCTCGTGGTCGACGGCCAGACCGGCCCGCGCTCCGGCGACACTGACATGGCCCGGCAGCTCCGTTCTTCACCAGTTCCCGTCCTGGTCGCGGTCAACAAGTCCGACCGGCCTGACGACGAATACCTTGCCACCGAGTTCCACGCATTGGGTCTGGGAGAGCCGATCGCGGTTTCCGCGACCCACGGCATCGGCACCGGCGACCTGCTCGACAAGGTCACGGCCGCAATCGGCGACCTCCCACCGCGGGAAGAGGAGGAGCACAAGGTCCGGATCGCCGTGATCGGCCGCCCGAACGTCGGCAAGTCCTCGATCGTCAACCGGATCCTCGGTGACGACCGCGTCATCGTTTCGGACATCGCCGGCACCACCCGTGATGCGATCGACACCGACATAGAGGTCGACGGCCGCCAGATCACCCTGGTCGACACGGCCGGTCTTCGGCGGAAGTCGAAGGTTGCCGGCACGGTCGACCATTATGCGCAGCTGCGTTCCGAAAGGGCGATCGAGCGGGCTGATGTGGCGATGATCGTCTGCGACGCCTCCGAAGGCGTGCGTTCAGAGGATCTGAAGGTGAGCGAGAAGGCCATGAAGGCCGGCTGCGCCACGATCATCGTCATGAACAAGTGGGACATAACCGAGGCCGACATCGACGACACCCGCGCCCGGGTGAACCGCAAGATGCGCCTGCGGCCCGACGTGGTCACCTGCTCCGCGCTCTCCGGCCGGAACGTGGCGGGCCTGCTGTCGCGCGCGGTCGAACTGGCCGACCGATCCGCCCAGCGCATCCCGACCCCGGCCTTCAACCGGTTCCTCGCCGACGTCGTGCGGACCACGCCGCCGCCTTCGCGCCGCAGCCGCCGGCTCAAGATCCTCTACGGCACCCAGATCGAGGTCAGCCCGCCGCATTTCCGCGTCCAGATCAACGACAAGCGCCTGATCGCCCGCGAATGGGCCTACCACCTCGAAAACCGGTTGCGCGACGACTACGGGCTGGACGGCGTGCCGCTGATCATCGATTACATCCCCCGCGAAAAGCGTGGCGACGACTAGGTGAATAACCTGTCGCCTCCCCGTATTGACTCAAGAACTTAGAGACTTGACCCGACCCCTTCACATGACTTCCAAGGAGAACCGCTGAGATGACCCAGTCGCTGAAGCTCGCCGAGGGCGAGCACCTTTTCACCTCCGAATCCGTCACCGAGGGCCACCCGGACAAGATCGCCGACCAGATCTCCGACGCGATCCTCGACGCCTGCCTCGCCCAGGATCCGAACTCCCGGGTTGCCTGCGAAACGCTGGTCAACACCGGCATGGCGGTCATCTCGGGCGAGCTCACGACCGACGCGAACCTCGATATCACCGACATCGTGCGGAAGACCGTCTGCGACATCGGTTACGACAAGGGCGAGTACGGCTACGACGGCAACCACATCTCGGTTCTCGTCTCGATGGACAAGCAGTCCGCCGACATCGCCCAGGGCGTCGACGAAGGAATCGAGACCCGCGTCGGCGGTTCCGGCGACAAGTTCGACACCGACGGTGCCGGTGACCAGGGAATGATGTTCGGTTACGCCACGAACGAAACCGAAGCCCTCATGCCGATGCCGATCCAGATCGCGCACCGCCTCTCCGAACGCCTGTCGCTGGTCCGGAAGAACGGCACGCTCGACTACCTCCGTCCCGACGGCAAGACCCAGGTCTCGGTCCGTTACGCCGACGGCAAGCCGGTCAGCATCGACCAGGGCCTGATCTCCACCCAGCACGCGCCTGGCATCGACAGCGCCGAGACGATCCGTCCCGACCTCTGGGAGAACGTGATCCTGCCGGTCCTCAGTGAGGAGTACGGCGACCTGCTCGACGAGAACGCCCTCTACGAGAGCCTGCTGATCAACCCGACCGGCATCTTCGTCATCGGCGGACCGGTCGGCGACGCCGGCCTCACCGGCCGGAAGATCATCGTCGACACCTACGGCGGCGCAGCCCGTCACGGTGGCGGTGCCTTCTCCGGCAAGGATCCGTCGAAGGTCGATCGTTCAGCCGCTTACGCCGCCCGTTACGCCGCGAAGAACGTCGTCGCGGCCGGCCTGGCCGACCGTTGCGAGATCCAGGTCGCGTACGCCATCGGCGTCGCCCACCCGGTCTCGATCATGGCCGAGACCTTCGGAACCGGAAAGGGCCTCTCGGACTACGAGATCTCGCAGATCGTCATGGATCAGTTCGACCTCCGCCCGGGGGCCTTCCGCGAGTACCTCGACCTCCACCGTCCGATCTACAAGGACACGGCAGCGTACGGCCACTTCGGCCGGAACAACGAGAACTTCACCTGGGAGAGGACCGATCGAGTCGACTCCCTGAAGGAAGCTGCAGGAAAGTAAGTCTCAGGATGTTGTGCGATTGACGTTGGATATCAGCGGCGATCGCACATCATTCGACTTCGGTCAGACCGGGAAGCCCTCTTCGACCGTCTCCAAGACCCAGTCGGCTCCTGATTCTTCGAGTGACTTGGCCGGGAAGTGGCCAGTAGCGACACCGATCACCCTGATCCCGATCGTGTGGCCTGCCTCTACGTCCCTCGGGGTATCCCCGATGGCGATGAAGTCTTCTTTCGTGAGCTTTCCGCCTGAAACCTCGATGCCGCGGTTTACGGCAGCCTGGGTCAGTTCGGACCGGATCCTCGAATCCGACCCGAATCCGCCGAAGGTGAAGAACCGGTTCAGGTCCCCTCGTTCCAACTTGATGCGGGCCGCCGGCTCGATGTTGCCCGTCGTGATGCCGAGGACGTAGCCCTCGGACTTGAGCCGTTCGAGCAGCGGCACGATCCCCGGCTCGATCGTGTACTTCTCGGATGCAGCAACGGCATCCGGCAGATACTCGAGGTACGGCTTCGTGACCGCGGCGATCTCCTCGTCCGTCGGATCACGGTCGAGGATCGACCTGAGCGAAGCGGCGGCGACGTCGGAATCGGTCATGCCGGACTCGGTCACCTTCTCGATGTCCACCGGGACACCGTGGATGTCGGTGAAAGCCTTGCTCCAGGCGACCGCGCCGGCGCCACCCGTGGTCAGGAGGGTCCCGTCGATGTCGAACAGGATTCCCTTGATCGGGCCATCCGGAAGCGTTGCGTCGCTCACGAGCGGCCCTGCGCCTTGCGGTAACGGCGGATCAGGTTGTTGGTCGAGCTGTCGTGCTCGAGATCTGGCGCGGCGTCCGACTCCAGCTCGGGAATGATCTTCTGGGCGAGAGCCTTGCCGAGCTCGACTCCCCACTGGTCGAAAGAGTCGATGCCCCAGATCGCTCCCTGAGTGAAGACCGAATGCTCGGAGAACGCGACGAGAGTTCCCAGCGAGTGTGGGGTGAGGTGGTCGACCAGGATCGCGCTGCTCGGCCGGTTGCCTTCGAAGGACTTTGC
>JBPPMI010000119.1:0-2880 GCA_051305975.1 Solirubrobacterales bacterium | reverse complement strand
GCGGTCGGCTCCCGCGAAGATCGTGCTGTCGGTACCGCTGCCTCCGTCCGATTCGCCGCCGGCGCAAGGGCTCTCCACATGGATGCCGTCCGTGCCGTTGCCTCCGCGGGCGATCACGTCGTCATTGACATAAAGCACGTCGAGGTTGTCGCCGCCTTCGAGCAGGCTCCCCGCACTCTTGCCGATCAGGGTCGAGATGAAGTCCTTGCTCGGCCCTCCGGTGATGCGATTGGCACCGGCGCCGCCGTTGATGGTCGTTGAAAGGACCGGGGGCATCGAATTCTCGAGCGAGATGACGTCCGCGCCGTCGTTGCCGTAGACCAGCGCCCCGTTCAGGTGATTGGAGTCGGCCGGGCAGGTGAACTGGCCGCCCGAGCCCTTGCAGAGACCGAACGAAACTCCGCCGGGCACCGAGACCCGGTAGCCGCTGCCGGTGTAGCCGACCCTGACATTGTCGCGTTGCGGAGTGCCCATCACGGTCAGGATGCCGCCCTCGTTGATGTACACCAGCGGACTCCTGGCACTGAGGTTCCCGGGGGAATCGCCGTTGCACTGATTCGCCTTGCCGAAGCCCGAACATTCATTCTCACCGAGGCCACCGTCAACCTCGCCGCTCTGTCCGACGCCCCGGATCTCGTCGTCGAACGCCGAGCCGATCACGTTCTCGAAGCCGCTAAGTCTGTAGGTGGTAGGCCCGATCGAGTAATTCTGGTTGAGGTAGACCTCGACCCCCGTCGGCCTGTTCGGTCCACGATTGTCGGCCGGTGTATGCGCCTCGTAGGAAATGGTGTCCCTGCCCGGGCCGCCCGAGATCGTCTGACGACCCTTCGAGGTCGTGACGACCAGGTCTTCGCCACCATTGGCGTCGATCGTCTTCAGTCCGGAATGGGTGATGATCACGTCGTCGGCGGGGGTACCGGTCAGCTGGTCGTCGCCCTCGCCGCCGTCGATGAACGCTCCACCATTGTTGTTCGGCCGATCGCACCGGATGCGGTCGTTTCCCTGCTCGCCGAAGATCCGCTCCAGCCTGCCGGACCCGGTTTCGCCGCCATTGCAGTAAAGGAAATCGGTGCCACTGCTGCCGTAGATGTCGGAAACGGCGTTGCCGAGGCTGTGGATGTGGTCAGACCCGGTATTGCCGATGAGCTTGTTGCCGTCACCCGAGTAGTCGAAGATGCGGTCGTTACCGCCGAGGCCGTCGATGGTGTCATCGTCCGGCCCGTTCACGGAGCCTTTCTTCAAGCCCCCGTAGAGCTTGTCGTGGTTCCTGGACCCGAAGATCACGTCGTTGCCGGGGCCCCCGATGACCTGGCTCTTCAGGCTCTTGTCGTGCATCGAGATCCTGTCGTCGCCGGGACCGCCGTCCGAGAGCGACTTGCCTTTGCCCGCCTTGATGACCTGGCGGCCTTCGCCACCGCAGATCACGCTGTACGGCTTGCCGACGACGGTGACGTTCTCGCCGGAGACGAAAGCGACTTCCTTGTATTCGAGTTTGACTTTTCCGCCGTCTCCGATGATCACACGATCAACCTTTTTGCCGAAGCACTTCTTGGCCCCAGCCTCCGCCGGGCCCGCCGCCATCCAGCAGACAAAGATCGCCGCCATGGCCGCGAATGCGCGGAGGGCTCTGACTGGTGAAAGACGAACTGAATTCTTGGTCATCGGTACTTTCTCGCCGTACTTGGTCATCGTTTTGGGAACACCGTGCAGGCCAGAAAATCCCGCTCCGGCCCCTATGTCCCTATACCCTATTTTACGGGTTTGATCCGTTCCCAAGTCAGTGGTTACCCCGTAACTTGATGGGTCTAGACTACGCCCCATGCCTAAAAAGACAACTCCCGAAGCCACTGGCCGCACGATTCTGGTCACCGGAGCTTCCGGAATGATCGGCTCCGGGTTGGTCAATGCCCTGATCGATCGCGGGGACCGCGTCATCGGTCTCAGCCGGAATCCCGACAAGGCCGCCAAGGCACAACCGACCGCCGAATGGCATTCCTGGGAGCCGACAATGGAGCGCCCTCCGGAGCAGGCACTGGCGGGGGTGGACGCCGTGATCAATCTCGCCGGCGAACCGATCAACCAGCGTTGGAACGACGAAGTCAAGGACCGGATAGCCAAGACGCGGATCAAGGCAACCCGGAACCTGGCCGACGCGATCGCCGCCATGGATGACGGCCCGAAGGTCTTCATCTCCGGTTCGGCGGTCGGCTTCTACGGTGACCGTGGCGACGAACTCCTTTACGAAGATGCGGCACCCGGGGATGACTTCCTCGCCGGGGTGGTCGTCGAGTGGGAGGCAGCCGCGAATTCGCTGACCGACCGCGGCCTCCGGGTCGCGACGATCCGGACCGGCCACGTCCTCGACCCGCGAGGCGGCCTGCTCGACGAGCTGCTTACTCCCTTCAAGCTCGGAGTCGGCGGCCCGATCGCCAGCGGCAAGCAGTACATGTCGTGGATCCACCGCTGGGACGAGGTCGGCATCCTGCTCTGGGCGCTCGACAACGAAGCGGTCAGCGGTCCGATCAACGCGACCGCCCCCAATCCGGTGACCAACAAGGAGTTTTCGAAGCAGCTCGGCAAGGCCCTCGGCCGGCCCGCGTTCATGCCCCTCCCCGGTTTCGCGATGAAGGCGATCCGGGGCCCCGAGTTCGGACAGGTCCTGACCGAGGGCCAGCGCGTCTACCCGAAGAACGCTATCGACCTCGGTTACGAGTTCAAGCAGCCCGAGCTGGCCGGAGCCCTCGCCCAGCTCCTGAAATAAGGAATGGATCATGGCGATTGGAATCATCGGAGCCGGCAACATCGGGCAGGCGAACGCCACCCAGATGCTGCGAGCCGGCCAGGAAGTACTGATCAGCAACAGCCGGGGCCCCGAGACGC
>JBPPMI010000118.1:0-4534 GCA_051305975.1 Solirubrobacterales bacterium | reverse complement strand
ACCTGGGTCAGGTCGGCTCCCTGGACCCGTTCCTTGGCGTATTCAAGCGCATTCAGGTAACCGGTCGAAAGGGTCGCGATCGCCTTCGTGCCGACCATCATCCGGGCGAATTCGATGACGTCGAACATCTGGCGGATCCCCTGGTGGACGTCACCGACCAGCCATCCCTTTGCCGGCACGCCGTGGGCGCCGAAGGTGAGGTCGCAGGTCGCCGACGCGCGAAGGCCCATCTTGTGCTCCAGGTTCGTCACGAAGACGCCGTTCCGCTCCCCGGTCTCGCCGGTCTCGGAATCGAACAGGAACTTGGGCACGATGAAGAGGCTGAGGCCCTTGGTGCCGGGTCCGGCGCCTTCGGTCCGGGCGAGCGTGTAATGGAAGATGTTCTCGAAGAGGTCGTCCGAGTCGCCCGAGGTGATGAACCGCTTGTCGCCTTCGATGTGCCAGGAACCGTCGGGCTGTTCGATCGCCTTGGTACGTCCGGCACCGACGTCGGAGCCCGCATCGGGCTCGGTCAGCACCATGGTCGCTCCCCAGCCGCGATCAACCGCCATCTTCGCCCAGCGCTTCTGCTCTTCGTTCCCGTTCTCGTGGAGGAGATGGGCGAAGGCTGGGCCGGCGAGGTAGAAGAACCCGGCGGGGAGGGCCCCGACCATGAACTCGTTGATCGCCCACGAGACGGTCGAAGGTGCGGGGATGCCGCCGACCTCTTCACCGAGGCCGAGCTTGGTCCATTCCGCTTCGGTCCAGGCGTTGACCGAATCCTTCAGGGACTGCGGGAGGGTCACCACGTGAGTGTCCGGGTCAAAAGTGGGCGGCTTGCGATCGGTCTCGGCCCATGAGGCCGCTACCGGTCCCTCGGCGAGCCGCGAGGCCTCCCCGAGCATGATCCGAACGGTGTCCCCGTCAAGGTCGCCGAAGGCGCCCGTCTCGAGGACTTCGTTGGTCTTCAGAACTTCGAAGAGGTTGAATTCAAGATCCCGTACGTTGCTCTTGTAGTGGCCCATCCACCCATCGTATGGGAAGGTGTCGCATGGACGAACTGACCGGCGCCGGAATCGAACCCGTTGAACCCACCGATCACGTCGAGTGGGTAGAGCACCTGCGCCGCCGGGACATGAGTGTCGGCACCTATTCGATCCCGGTCGGGGGACGCGATGACCAGGACGTCCACACGGAGGACGAGGTCTATGTCGTCACCTCGGGTGTCGCGGTTCTCACCGGTCCCGACAAGTCGATTCCGGTGAAAGCCGGGTCGGTGATCTTCGTCCCCGCGAACGAAGAGCACCGGTTCGTGGACGTCACGGAGGCACTGACAGTGCTGGTGGTGTTCGCGCCGGCCGAGTACAGCCGCGATCCCGATCAGGATTGACGAAGAGCTCGAACCCCCGGGTCAAAAGGGACCTCGGCTGGGAGCCCATGTTTCCTTCGGCCCGCGAGTGCGTCGCCGACACGATCAGAAGTCTCGACCGTGACCGCTCGACAGATGGTGTCGTCTGAATCCGATTGATTGACGATTTGGAGGTTGTCTCCCCAAATCTCCTGAGTAGGGTTTGGCTCAGGGTCCAGATTCACACCAAGGAGGAGCAGTCTTGTCCGAGTCACGAGTTTCGAGCCGGTCGGTTATCGCGTTGTCGATCGCACTCTTTTCGATGCTTTTATTGTTGCCTTCCGGAGCGGCGCAGGCGAAGGTCAAACCGGCGGACAGGGTCCTGACCAACGGGGCCATCTACACAGTGGACGGCCCGCAGACCTGGGCCCGGGCGATCGCCGTGACCGGCAGCAGGATCGTCGCGGTTGGCAGCAACCGGAAGGTCCGGGCATACGAGGGCCCGAAGACCAAGGTGACGGACCTCAAGGGCCGCATGGTCATGCCCGGGCTTCAGGACGGCCATTCCCATCCCATCCCCGGCGGTGAGAGCCTCAGCGCCTGTGGTCTCGACTACGAGAGCCTTACCGAGAACCAGTTCCGGGAGCGGATTCAGAGTTGTCTCGATGCTTCGAAGGAGAAGGAGCCGGACGGCTGGCTCGACGTCGGCGCCTGGAACGCCGAGCAGGCATTGCCGGCCGGCACGGTGGTGACCAAGGAAGCGCTCGAAGGCCTCGACACGCAGCGGCCGATCCTCGTCCAGAATTCCGACGGCCACAAGGCGCTGGTCAACGACCGCGGCCTCGAACTGGCCGGCATCACCGACGACACGCCCAACCCTCCCGGAGGCGTGATCGACCGGGATTCGAACGGCAAAGCGACCGGTCTCCTCTTCGAAGGAGCACAGAACCTGGCCCGCGACCTCATCCCTTCGGCTTCGTTCGACGACCGGGTCGGTTTCGCCAAGACCGCGCTCGACGCGATGAACAGCGAAGGCATCACCTCGGCCCTCGACGCCAACGGTGGCAGTGAAGCACTCAAAGCCTACGACGCACTGCGGAAGCGCGGACAGCTCGGGCTTCGGCTCGAAGTCGGCACTGTCCTCGGCACCGAAGAGTCGAAGCAGATCCCGAAAGTCCTGAAAGAACAGCAGAAACTGAAGAAGAAGTACAAGGGTCTGCTGAACGCGGGACTGATCAAGATCTTCGCCGACGGCGTACTCGAAGCTCCGGCGCAGACCGCCGCCCTGATCAAGCCGTACTTCGTCGAGAAGAACGGCAAGTGGGTTCGCGGCAAGAGCCACGGTGAACTCCAGATCAACCAGAAGGACATGAACCGCCTGACCACCGCCTTCAACCGCCGTGGTTTCCAGGTTCACATGCACGCCATCGGCGATCTCGGCGTGAGGCAGTCCCTCGACGCCATGGCCGCCTCGAGGAAGGCCAACCGTACGAAGGGCTGGGGCAATCGCAACTCGATCACCCACCTCCAGCTCGTCGATCCGAAGGACTACCCGCGGTTCCGCAGGCTCAAGGTGATTCCGAGCATGGAATTCCAGTGGTTCCAGCGGGACAGCTACACCGTCGATGCGGTGAAGAACTTCATCGGTCCGGAACGGTTCAAGCGCATGTACCCGGCGAAGAGCCTGGTCAAGGCCGGGGCGAAGCTCGCCGGCGGCAGCGACTGGCCGGTCGATCCGCTGTTCCCCTGGTATGCGATCGAGCGGGCCGTCAGCCGGACCGCCGACTCATGGTACGGCTACACGGGTGCGCTCAACGCCAACCAGGCCATCTCACTGGGGCAGGCATTGCGCTCCTACACCCTGAACAGCGCTTTCCAGATGAAGCAGGACCGGACCACCGGTTCACTCGAGAAGGGCAAGCAGGCCGACATGATCGTCCTCGACCGCAACCTCTTCCGGGTACCGGTCGACAAGGTGAGCGAGACGAAGGTGCTCACGACCATGCTCGGTGGCAAGGTCGTCTACGACGCGAGTATCGACAAGTAGACGATCCGGGTGGATCAGGCGAGGCGGACTTCTCCGCCTCGCTCAGGTGAAGAGGTGATGAAGCGCTGGACGGTGGTTTCTTCAGGTCCTACCGATTCGAGAACACCTGCCCGGGCGACAGCCCGGAGGACTATCTCCATCTCGGCCATCGCGAAGGAGAAGCCGATGCAGCGCCTGACTCCACCACCGAACGGAAACCAGGTGTAGGTGCCCGGTTTCTGGTCGAACCAGCGCTCGGGCCTGAACTCGAGCGCATTCGGATACAGGTCCTCACGCCGGTGGATCAAGTAGATGCACGGCGCGACGATCTCGCCACGCTCGAAGCGGTAGCCGCCGATCTCGACCGGCTGATTGACCTTGCGGAGCACGAAGTCGAGCACGGGCCGGAGCCGCAGGCCCTCCATCGCGACCGCCTTGGTGTATTCCGTCTCGTCGGTGAGGGATTCCTCGTGGAGACGGGCGGCGCCTCCGGGGGTGCGGGTCAGCCGTTCGAAGGTCCAGGCCAGTGCGGTAGCCGTGGTTTCGTGGCCGGCCACGATCAGGGTGACCAGCTCGTCGCGGATCTCGACGTCGGTCATCGCCTTGCCCTCCTCGTCGCGCGCGGTGAGGAGCATCGAGAGGATGTCGTCGCGCTGCTCGAGATCGGGTGCGCCGCGTCGCTCGCGAATCAGTTCGTAGAGGCCGCTGTCGAGGGGCTCGAGCACCGGCTTGTACATGCGTTTGATGACGGCGCTCCGCGGCCCGAAGGCCTGTGAGGCGAACAGGCGGATGCCGGACGCGATCCATTCGAGCATGTGCTTGGTCGCCGCCCCGAGCCGGTCGTGCTGCTCGCCGGCCGAAGCCGTTCCGAGCACGACCTCGAGGATCACTTCCAGGGCGATCTCCTGGCTGTGGTCGCGGATGGCGAAGGATTGCCCGCGCGGGATGCGCTCGACCTGCTGTTCGGCTATGCGCTCGATCGTCCTGGTCTGGGTGGCCAGCTTCTCGCCGTGGAACGACGGCAGGAGGAGTTTCCGTTGGCGCATGTGCTCGGCTTCGTCCAGCAGGAGGACCGAGTGGTCGCCGAGGGAGGTGGCGAGGATCTCGTTGCCCTTGCCGGCGTGAAGCACCGTGGGTGGTGAAGTGAAGACCTGTTTGACGGCGTCGGGGTGGGCGAGGAT
>JBPPMI010000117.1:0-12103 GCA_051305975.1 Solirubrobacterales bacterium | reverse complement strand
TCCTGCTTGCGGGCGGCCTGAACGAGCTTCCTTGCGTTCTTGCCGTGGGCCCGGCCAGCCGAGTTGACCAGCAGGCCGAGGAGGCGCTTCGTCTCCGGCCAGCGCTGGACGGCGTATTCCTCGTGGAGTTCACGGGTGTAAGAAGCGAGGCGCCAGACCCAGGCCTGAGCCTGGTCGCGGCGGCCGATGCGTTTGTCGACGAGGGCCTGGAGCAGCACCTTGGTGCCGGCCCGTTTGTCCTCGCGGCCCCAGGTCCCGACGATGTCGATCGCGTCGTCGAAAGCTTCGGGGTCCTTCAGGTTGGCGATCTCGCCCAGTGCCTTGATCCGGAGCTGCGCGTTGCGATTTCGCTGGACGCAGGTCAGGAGGTAGCGGCGGCGGAGTTCCTTGGTCTTGTCGTGCTGGAGCATGGCCTTCGCGCGGCGCCAGCCCTGGGTCGTGACCCGGGCTCCGGCCAGTGCGGCCCAGACGTGCTGCTCGGCGTAGTCGAGGTTCTCGACGGCGATCCGCCAGATGTCGCGCTCCAGAACTTCGATGCGCTTCTGCTCGTCGTCGGAGACGGGCACGATGCGGCGTTCGACCCTGACCTTCCGGCCACGGCCCCGGCGGACCGGACCAACCACGATCGCGCCACCTCGGTAGACGTCACGGTCGAGCAGGCTGTGGAGGGTGACGATCGTCTCGTCGTGGGTCGTCGCCGGGTGGACGAAGTCGATCACGAGACCGGCTTCCTTGCCCGGGGCACGACGGGTGACACGACCGACCCGCTGCTGGTAGATCCGCTTGGAGGCGGTCGGGGCGAGGTGCATGCAGATGGTCGCGCGGGGTGAGTTCCAGCCCTCGGCCAGCAGCTGGGCGTTGCAGAGCACGTCGACCTCGCCACGTTCGAAGGCGGCAAGGGTCTCGGTCAGTTCGCGCTTCGGAGTCTCACCGGAGACTGCCTGGGCGTTGATCCCGAACTCGCGGAAGGCCGCGGCGACGTTCTTGGCGTGCTGGACACCGGCGGTATAGAGCACTCCCGGCGCTTTGCGGAACCTCGACTTGTAGAGGTCGGCGATCGCCATGTTGAAGGGCGCCTGGTCGAGCAGCTTTGCGAGCTCGTCCTGGTCGAAGTCCTGGTCGACCTCGCCTTTTCGCAAGGGGACCTTGGCGATCGTCCTCACCCCGGGCCCGGGCGGGATGCGCAGGCACCGGAGCGGCGAGATCACGCCGCGGCGGGCGGCCTGGGCCAAGTCGAAGCGGGAAGTCTGGGTGGGGAAGAGGTCGGCGACGTGGCGGGCGATCAGGGCACCGGTGGCGGTCATGCCGATGAAGATCGGTCCGGTCCAGGCGCGGATGCAGGCGCTGGTCTTCTCGCCGAGGGCGGTGTGGGCCTCGTCGCAGATCACCACGGTGTAGGCGTTCGAGACGCGTTTGGCGTTCCGCACGAACCACTGGTAGGTCTCGACCGTGACCGGACCGTCGGCTTCGTCGCGGCCGTCGAGCAGCGGTGGGCGGAGGCGTTCCTTGTATCCGCGGTCGGAGATTTCGCCGATGAACTGGTCGACCAGGTTGCGGCGGTGGGTGAGAATCAGGACGCCGCCGGTGCGGGTGGCGTCGATGAAGCCGACCGCGGCGACGGTCTTGCCGGCTCCGGTCGCGTGTTCGAACCAGAAGCGGCGGTCGGCGCCGTCGTCGTCGGTGGTCGACTCGACGTCGACGTCTTCGTCCTCTTCGCCCCGGTCCTCGGTCCAGTCCTGGGGCTCTTCCTCTTCTTCGTCCGCGGAGGCTTCGAGGTCCTCGACGACGACTTCGTCTTCGTCGATCTCGACGTCCTCGTCTTCACCTTCTTCGGGTTCCGGCTCGGGTACCTCTTCGATGGCCGAGAACTCGATTGCGTCGTTGTCGGCGGCGACCTGCTGCTCGGCGAGGAGCTCGGTCAGCGTGCCGGAGAGGGCGTCCACCTGGTGGGGGTTGAGCTCGGCCCCGTCATTGAGTTTGGGCGGCTCGTCGCTGATCAGCCGTTCCAGACCGAGCAGCAGGGAGAAGTTCCGGCGCCACTGGAGTGACGGCTCTTCGTTCCCGGCAGCGATCTCTGCCAGAGCGGCATCGAGGGCACGGCGGCGGGCCGTTCCGGGCAGCAGGGCGTCGGCACTCTCGTCGCCCAACAGGAAGGGCTCACGGGCAAACGCCGATGCTCGTTCGATGTCTGAAGCTGAAGGGGCCGTCTGCTTGACGGGCGCTGCTGTGCTCGGGGCCATTAAGCCTTCGTAGGTAGTCCGGACCATGATCTGGGTCCAGCCCGGACGAGTTGGATGGTGGAAAATCTCCGCCAGCGACAAGTGACTGTCGGCCGCCGCAAACCTCCGTGACCTGACCCTGCGAAGATCAGATACGTGTATTTAACCACGACTGGCACTTCCAAGGCGCCACACACCCGTTTTCGCACCCTCGCTGTCGCCCTGATCGGCTTGACCTGCGCGTTTGCGCTGTTCGCGTGCGGTTCCGGCGATTCTGAAGAAGGTGGCTCCCCGCCACCTGACTACGCGAAGGAGCTGGCCGGGTCCCCGCCCCCGCTGGCGGCGCTACACCGGCAGGAGAACCAGGTTCTCGAGGGTGGCAGGGAAGCTTTCGAAGCCCGGCTCGGCGAACTTGAGGGATTCCCGAAGGTAGTCAACATCTGGGGTTCCTGGTGCGGTCCGTGCCGGGCCGAGTTCCCACACTTCCAGGAGGCGAGTGCGAACCTGGGTCGCAAGGTCGCGTTCCTGGGGATCGATTCGCAGGACGACACCGGCTCCGCGGAGCAATTCCTAGCTGATAATCCGGTGCCGTATCCGAGCTACTCCGACCCGGATGAGGAGCTGAAACGCTCGCTCGGGGTGAGCACCGGTATTCCTGCGACCGTCTTCTTCAATGACGCTGGCGAACAGACCTTCACCAAGTTGGGTCCGTACACCGGGACGGCGGAGCTGAAGGCCGACATCCAGGCTTACGCCGTCAAAGGCGAAGGCGGCTGAGCCAGTCCGCTTCCGGCCAAAAGCCCCACGCCGGTACGCTGTCACCAAGTGGAACTGACCGACCCGACACTCGTTTTCATGCTGATCACCCTCGGGCTGGTCGGCGTCGGCATCGAGGCACTGACGCCGGGCGGTTTCGTCCCCGGCCTCGTCGGCATCGTCGCGCTCGTCCTCGGCGTGATCGGGGCGATCGACCTCGGCGCCACCGCCGGTGGCATCGGCCTGCTGATCCTTTCGATCGCTTTCTTCATCGGTGCGGTCGCGCTGAAGCTGTATCGCCCTCTCGCGATCGCCGGCATCGTGGCCCTGGTCCTCTCGGGCATCTTCATGTTCGACCGCGACAGCGACCCCACCTCGATTCCGGTCGTCGTGATCGGCTCGGTCCTGCTCGGCGCGTTCCTCCTGTTCGTGATCGAGCGGGTCAGCTCGGTCAAGTCGACCCCCGTCCGGTACGGCCCGGAAGAACTGATCGGCATGACCGGCGACGTGCGCCAGGGACTCAACCCGACCGGCCAGGTCTTCATCGACGGTGCGCTCTGGCAGGCCGAGCTCTCCGATCCTTCGTCTTCCGCAACCGTCGGTGACCGCATCGCCGTCGATCGGATCCGCGGCCTCACGCTTCTGGTCAGCCCCGACGGGGCTATGGACGCACCCGCAGGGGGCATTCCAACCTCAAGTCAACCAATTGAAGGAGCTGATTCCTAAATGGAAGTCCTCGGCGCATTCGTAGTCATCCTCGCCATCTTCCTGCTGGTCGTGCTGTTCTCGGCCATCAAGATCCTGCGTGAGTACGAGCGAGGAGTCATCTTCCGCCTAGGCCGCCTGATCGACATGAAGGG
Source organism: Solirubrobacterales bacterium (assembly GCA_051305975.1). Taxonomy (GTDB): domain Bacteria; phylum Actinomycetota; class Thermoleophilia; order Solirubrobacterales; family 70-9; genus 67-14. The sequence continues at coordinate 8,268 of JBPPMI010000117.1, read as the reverse complement.
CCCCGGCCTGATCCTGCTGATCCCGTTCATCGACCGCATGGTGAAGATCGACCTGCGAACGGTCACGCTGAACATCCCGCCGCAGGAGGTCATCACCCGCGACAACGTTCCGACCTCGGTCAACGCCGTCTGTTATTTCCGCGTGATCGACCCGAACCGGGCCATCACCGACGTTGAGAACTTCCTGATCGCCACGTCCCAGATTGCGCAGACCTCGCTGCGCGCGGTTCTCGGCAAGGCCGAGCTCGACGAGATCCTCGCCGAGCGCGAACGTCTCAACGAGTCGCTCCAGAAGATCATCGACGAGCAGACCGAGCCGTGGGGCGTCAAAGTCACGACGGTCGAGATCAAGGACGTCGAGATCCCCGAGCAGATGCAGCGGGCGATGGCCCGTCAGGCTGAAGCCGAGCGTGAACGGCGCGCCAAGATCATCAATTCCGAGGGCGAATACCAGGCCGCGGAGAAGCTGACCCAGGCCGCGGACATCATCAGCCGCAACCCGGCTTCGCTCCAGCTCCGTTACCTGCAGACCCTGCTCGAGATCAGCGGCAACCAGAACTCGACAGTGATCTTCCCGCTGCCGATGGACCTGATCTCGGCGTTCCAGGAAGGCATGAAGAGCCTGCCGAGCGTGGTGGGACGGACCGACAACCCGGCCAATCCGGACTACGTGAAGCCGACCCTCGATGACCTGCCCATCCCGGAGGAGCCCGCGGACGGGCCGCCGGAAGAGGAACCGCCGGCCGACGAGCCGCCGCTTCCGCCCTCGCGGCAGTAGGTCTTGCCGCAACACGAATTGGGGCTATCGCCGGAAATAAGGATCGATCAGCTCACCGGGACCCGGGTGCTGATCACTCCCGGCCGGGCCGAGCGGCCCGACCAGTTCGGGATCGAGGACTGGGAGCCGCACGGACCGGAGGGCTGCCCGTTCTGCGAAAGGAACGAAACAAGGACCCCGCCGGAGATCGCCGCCGACCGCCCGGACGGTTCGGCGCCGGACGGCTCCGGCTGGCTGACCCGCACCGTGCCCAACCTGTACCCGGCGCTGGTTCCGGCGGAGAACTTCGACAGCGACGACGCTGCCGAGACGGAGGCCGGTGCTTTCGCCAGCACCGCCGATCCGCTGCTGGCTTCGTCCCGTTCGGCGGAGCCGGACATGTTCGCTTCGAGGCCCGCCATCGGCCACCACGACGTGATCATCAACTCGCCCCGCCACGTGACTTCGATCGGTCAGCTGGAACCGGCCGAACTCGAAGTGGTGGTGGCGGCCTGGCGCCGGCAAATGAAAGCCCGCGCCGATTCACCGTACGTCCAGCTGATCCTGAACGAGGGCCCGGATTCGGGCGCCTCGCTCGAACACAGCCACGCCCAGATCGGGGCCTCGCCGTTCGTGCCGGCTTCGGTCGCGAGGGAGCGGGAGCGATTCAACTCGTACCGCGAGCGGACCGCCGGCGCCAGCCTGCTCGGGGAGGTCCTCCGTGAAGAGATCCGCCGCGGCGACCGGCTGGTCGCGATCGACGACGAAGTCGCGCTGATCTGCCCCTGGGCGTCGCGGTTCCCGTACGAGCTGCGGATCATCCCCCGGCGCCCGGAGGCCCGGTTCGAAGAGGGCGAGGGCGGCGCGGCGATGCTACATCGGGCGATCAGGGGCCTGAACGAGCTCTTCGGCCGGCAGCCCCAGTTGAACCTCTGGGTGAAGACGGCCCCCCGCGGGGTCGAGCACTTCCACTGGCACCTCGACCTGGTGCCGCGGCTCGAACCGAGTTCTTCGTTCGAGATGGCCACGGGTGTCGACATCAACGTGATCACCCCGGAAAAAGCGGCGGACGGGCTTCGCGAAGCGATGTCATAGGGTCCACTCATGCCTCTCGACAACCGTCCCATCCCGCACTTCATCGCCGACGCGTCCCAGCACGGCATCCCTCACGGCCGCTTCGCCGAGCGCCTCGCGGTCGTCTTCCGTGACGCCTGCGCCGAGATCGACGACCTGCCCGAGGGCACCGACGTCCCGGACGAGATCATCTGGTTCCCGGAGCGAGCCTGGGCGGGTCGTGTGTGGATCCCCGCCAGCGCCGCCGGGGAAGCCAAGCTCGAAGGAAATGACGAGCCGACCGACATCGAGTTCTTCGGTTTCGTCTCTTTCGTCCAGCCGAGCGGAGGCGACCCGACCGACTTCACGGCTTCGGTCGATTTCACCGACATAGTCGCGGCCGACAACCCGGACTGGGCGATCGACCTCGGCGACGAAGTCATCGGCAAGTACCAGGGCGAGAACGGCCGGGAGGCCGACATCACCCTCGTCTGGGGTCGCTCGCTGATCCGGGAGGCCTTTGCGGCCACCGCCGAGCTGAACGGCGACACGGTCGACCAGGACCCGCTCTTCTCGGACCGCTTCACCCTGATCGCCCCGGACGCACTCAAGAACTACGGCGACGACGCCTACCTCGACATCTACCTCTGGACCTCGCGCGGCAAGCAGCTCGCCCGGGAGAGCCTCTACGACATCGAAGAGGTCGAGGAAGAGCCTGAACCCGGCCCTGAACAACCCGGGAAGGACTGAGGTTCCGGTGAGCGACTGGGCTGACGGCTTCTTTCGCGACTGGCAGATCGCCTGGAACACGGGCACGCAGGCGGTGCTCGAGTACGTCACCGAGGACATCGAGTACTGGGACGTGACGCTCGCCGAACCGATCCATGGCCGCGACGCCTACGCCGACTACTGCGACGGATTCTTTGCCGCCTTCACCGAGTGCAACTGGACGATGCGCGAGCCGGTCATCCACGAAGGCGATCGGGTTACCGAACCGTGGGCTTTCACCGGCCTGAACTCCGGGCCGCTCTGGATCGGTCTGCCGGCGACCGGCAAACGGCTGGAGTCGAAGGGCACCGACATCTTCGAGTTCCGTGACGGCAAGGTCTGCCGGGAGCATTCGTTCTACGACGTGGTCGGCAACCTGCGGAACCTCGGCCTCTGGCCCGGCATCGACACCAGGGGCGAGTCGGTTGCGATGACCTTCGGTGGCCTGGCCCTCAACGGACGGAAAGCTCTTTCCCAGTTGAAGGTGCCCGGAATCGGCTGAAGGAGGCGTGCCAGGCGCAGGTGCTCAGGCTCGCTGGCCTGTCCCCAAGCGGACTGAGCCGGATAAAGTTGAAAGCCGAGCCCCGATAGCTCAGCTGGATAGAGCGACTCCCTCCTAAGGAGTAGGCCGCTGGTTCGAATCCAGCTCGGGGTACTGCTACATCCGGTCGCTGTCTTAGAGGCTGACGATCGTGTCGACGATCAGATAGAGGTTCAGGCAGATGATCACGCCCGCGATCAGGCTGGCGACCACGGTGGTCTTCTTATCATTGACCAGGGTGCCCATCAGCTCGGCCTTGCGGGTGACGATGATCAGGGGAACGAGGGCGAAAGGAATGCCGAACGAGAGGACGACCTGGGAGAAGACCAGGGTCTGGGTGGTCGGCAGGCCGATGGCCAGTACGACCAGGGCCGGCACCATCGTGACCAGGCGCCGGACGTAGATCGGAATCTGCCGCTGGATGAACCCCTGCATCACCACCTGGCCGGCGTAGGTGCCGACACTCGCCGAGGAAAGCCCCGAAGCGAGCAAGGCGACAGCGAACGCCATCGCCGCGCCTCCGCCCACGAGGTTTTCCAGACCGGCGTGGGCGCCTTCGATCGAATCGATCGGGTTGCCGGTCGTCTTGAACAGGGCCGCGGCGACGAAGAGCATCGAGAGGTTGATGACGCCGGCCATGCTGAGGCCGACGATGCAGTCGATCTTCGTGAAGCGGAGGATCTTCTGCCGTTCCTCTTCGTTTTCCGGAACGACCCGGCGCTGGACCAAGGCGGAGTGGAGGTACACCACGTGAGGCATGACCGTGGCGCCGATGATGCCGATCGCAAGCAGCACCGACTCGGATCCCTCGAAGCCGGGGATCAGGCCTTCGGCGATGCCCGAGGCCGACTGGTCACCGACCGCGATGATGTCGTACAGAAAGCCGAGCGCGACCAGGCCGAGCAGCCCGATGATCGCCAGCTCGAACTTGCGGTAGCCGCGCTGCTCCAGGGCGAGGATCCCGATCGCTACCACCGCGGTGATCAGGCCGGCGGCGAACGGCGGGATGCCGAAGATCAGGTTGAGGCCGATCGCCGCGCCGACGAACTCGGCGAGGTCGGTGGCGATCGCGACGATCTCCGCCTGGACCCAGAGGAAGAAGTTGGTGGTACGGGGGAAGCTGATCCGGCAGAGCTCGGGCAGGCTCATACCGGAGGCGAGGCCCGCCTTGGCCGAGAGGTACTGGACCAGCATGGCCATCAAGTTGGCCATGACTATCACCCAGGTGAGCGTGTAGCCGAACTTGGCGCCCGATTCGAAATTGGTGGCGAAGTTGCCCGGGTCGATGTAGGCCACGGCCGCGACGAATGCCGGTCCGAGCAGGGCGAGACGTCCGCGGATCCTTCCGCGCGCTTCGATCCGTTCCAGCGGTGAGCCGGGTAGTTCGAGCTGCGGCCCCGGACCTGCCGGCCCGCCGCCGCCCGCTTCGGGAGGGGAACTCATCAGCGAACCATTTTATGGGATGCGCTGAAAAATGTTGTGGCATGCCTAATATTCATCAATGGTGGAACGCGGAGGAACGCTCGATGGATCAAGGAAACCAGCGCCGCTTCGATTTCGCCCTCCGCGGCTACGATGGGCCAATGACCACCGAAACCGTGATCGACCGTGCCCGCCTGACCGAGTGTCTCGATTACGAACTGAATTCTTTCGTCGAGGCCAATCCCAAGTCGAAGGAGCTCTACGAACGGGCGCAGAAGTCACTGGTGGGAGGGGTGCCTATGCCGTGGATGATGCGGTGGGCGGGTGGTTTCCCGGTGTTCGCGAAGATCGCGATCGGCGCCCGGATCATCGACGTCGACGACCACACCTACATCGACTTCTGCCTCGGTGACACCGGCGCGATGCCGGGCCACGACCCGGAGCCGGTGGTCCGCGCGATCACCGCCCAGGAGCAGACCGGCATCACCACGATGCTGCCGACCGAGAACGCGACGTGGGTGGGGGAGGAGCTGCAGCGCCGCTTCGGCCTCGACCGCTGGATGTTCACCCTCACGGCCACCGACGCCAACCGGGCGGCACTCCGCATCTGCCGCCAGCTCACCGGCCGGCCGAAGGTCCTGGTCTTCAGCTACAGCTACCACGGCTCGGTTGACGAGGCTTTCGCCGTGGCCGGCCCGGACGGCAGCACCGTCTCGCGTGCCGGGAACGTCGGACCCCCCGTCGACCCGTCCGAGACAACGACGGCGATCGAGTTCAATGACCTCGAAGCGCTGGAGAAGGCCCTCGCCACCGGGGAGATCGCCTGCGTGCTGGCCGAGCCGGCGATGACCAACATGGGGATCGTCCTGCCCGACGACGGCTACCACGAGGCACTGCGGGAATTGACCCGCAGGCACGGAACTCTCCTGATCATCGACGAGACCCACACCTTCTCGGCCGGGGCCGGTGGCTGCACGAAGGCCTGGGGTCTCGAACCCGACCTCTTCACGATCGGCAAGGCGATCGGGTCTGGCGTGCCGGCAGGCGCGCTCGGGATGACCGATGAAGTTACCGAGCGCCTCTTCGACCAGGCCGACGCCGACTACGAGGACACCGGCGGTGTGGGCGGCACGCTTGCGGGCAACGCCCTCTCGATGGCAGCGGTCCGGGCGACCCTGTCGGAAGTCCTGACCGAAGAGGCCTTCGAGTACACGATCCCGCTGGCGACCCGTTTCACTGAAGGCGTCCAGTCGGTGATCGACGAGAACAGCCTGCCCTGGAGCGTCACCCAGCTGGGGGCACGCGCCGAGTACCGCTTCGAAGCTGTGCCGTCCCGGAACGGGAGCGATGCCAACGAGGCTTGCGACTCCGAACTCGAGCAGTTCATGCACGTCCACGCGCTGAACCGCGGTGTCCTGATCACGCCTTTCCACAACATGGCGCTGATGTCACCCTCGACCATCGAGGCCGATGTCGACCGCCACACCGAGGTATTTCGCGACGCGGTGCTGGACCTGCTGGCGTAGGCTCCCGGCATGGAAAACCGGCCGAACATCGCACTCATCACCGGAGCGTCGAGCGGGATCGGGGAGGCCACAGCCTGGCGGATGGCCCAGGTCCCCGGAACCGAGCTCGTGCTCGTCGCCCGCCGCGAGAACCGCCTGCGGGATCTGGCGAAGAAGCTGCCCGTCCCGGCCACCTACGTCGCGGTCGACCTGACCGAGGACGACGCGCCCGGCCGGGTCCTCGCCCACGTCCAGGAGCACCACGAACGGCTCGACCTACTCGTCAACAACGCCGGTGCTTCCTGGCGCGGCACCTTCGAGGACGAGGGCTACGCGAACGTGCACCGCACCATGGACCTCAACTTCGACTCGGTCGTACGGCTGACCGAGACCATGCTGCCGATGCTTCGCGCTTCGGCCCCGAGCTCGGTCGTCAACGTCGCGAGTACGGCAGCCCGGATCTCACGGGGCGGCGCCGGTGCCTACTCGGCATCCAAGTACGCGCTGGCCGGCTGGACCGACGCGCTCCACCTCGAGGAGCAGTCGAACGGAGTGCACGTCGGCCTCGTCCTTCCCGGATTTGTCAAGACCGAAGGCTTCCCCGCGGACGAGCTCACCGGCAAGATCGCGACGCGCTGGATGGTCACCTCGGCCGACAAGGCCGCCGATGCGATCTACGAAGCGGGACCGGGAGGCAAGGCCGAGCGTTACGTGCCGAAGCCCTACGGCCTGATCGCAGTCCTGAAGATCCTGGCTCCCGGACTCACCCGCCGGATCCTCGGCGGGGCCGCGGGCGACGTCGTCGTGACGAAGACCGGCGCCGACGCGGCCGACCGCGCGAAGCAGAACCAGGGCTAAGCGGCGAGAAGAACAAGGATCGGGTCCTGACGTCTTGATCCACGCTTCGCGGGGATCAAGGCGGCGAGACCCTATCGGGGCGGTCCGGGTAGACGTCGTCGATGGTGGTCAGCGCCTCGTAAGGGGCGCCGGCCGCCTCACTGATCTTCTCGGCGCCGCCGGCCAGGCGGTCGACCACGCTGAGGACACCTGCGATCTCGAAACCTTCGTCGCGGATCCGTTCGATGGCTGACACGGTCGAGCCGCCGGTCGTGACCGTGTCTTCGACGACCAGGACCCGGTCTCCGGGCTGGGCGGCACCTTCGACCCAGCGCTGGAGACCATGCTCCTTGCGTTCTTTGCGCACGAAGAAGCCGTTCAGGCCGCGGCCCTCGGGCACGGCGATGGCCGCGCAGGCGAGGGGGATGGCCGCCATGACCGGTCCGCCGACCGCGCTGCAGTCGAGCTCGGTCGCGTGGATCGCGATCAGCTTGCCGGCGGCGGTGAGGCCGGCCGGCTGCATGATGGTCCGGCGCACGTCGACGTAGTAGGAGGCGGTCGCACCGCTCGAGAGGGTCACGTCCCCGAGCACCAGGGAGTGCTCGCGAAGAAGGTCGATCAGGTGGTCTCGGGTGACGTCGTTCTTATCCATCGGACGATCCTAAGGGTCTCGCCGCCTTGTATCCGCGGAGGTGGATCAAACGTCTGTGGCGACCGAAGGCGCGCCCCGATTCTTAGGAATTCAGGACGATAAGAGCGAGCCCGTTGTTGAGGGCATGAAGGATGATCGCCGGCCAGAGCGAATCGGTCTTCTCGTAGACCACCGAGAGGATTGCGCCAAAGCCGATCAGGAGGGGTACGGCCGACCAGCCCGTCGAGTAGTGGAGCAGGCCGAAGACGAGACCGGCGATTAGCGCCGCTGCCGGCAGTGGGAAACGGGTGCGCACACCACCGAAGAGCATGCCGCGGAAGCAGACCTCCTCGGCGATCGGAGCGATCAGCACGATCATCAGGATCTGGAGGGGGATCGGTCCGAAGTCCCCGGCGATGTCGTCCTGCTCCGGTTGCCCGACGATCACCGAGTAGGCGATGGCCAGGCCGAAGTAGGTCAGCGTCCCGAGCCCGATCCACTTCGCCCCGGTGCGGATCCGGAACGAACGGAACCCGAGCCGGCCGAGCGCCGCTTTCGCCCCGCCTCCGGCCAGCATCGCGAGCAGGAAAGGCACGCCGACGAAGCCGACGGCGGTGCACGTCTGGATCGCGACCGTGGTGGCGAGCGCGAAGTCATCCGGGTCGCTGCCGTCGATGAAGATGAACGGCAGGCTCAGGAAGAGGCCACCGACCAGGGCGGCGAGGGTGGCGCCGATCGCCTGACAGGGACCCCA